>NZ_JAKUDW010000020.1:0-76153 GCF_022662595.1 Bacillus cereus group sp. BfR-BA-01524
TCATAAAAGAATTAAGGCAAAATTAAAGGGTATGAGCCCAGTACAATACCGGGCTCATACCCTAGAGGCTGCCTAATGAAACGACCTGTCTAACTTTCGGGGGTCACTTCAAATTAGTGAAACGGCTTTTTTTAAGCGTTCAATTCTGTTTTATGCCCTTTTACTACACTACGTTTGAATGCAGTTGCTAATATAGTAACCATACTTACTATACCAATCCAAACGAGTACAGTAACAGGTGTATTCCAGCTTAACCCTTTTCCGAAGAAGAAGATTTCTCTTAGGCCTTCAATCATAAATTTCATTGGTAACCATGAGTAAACCCAGTCTTGATAAAACGGAGACAACATCTCAGGTGCTAACGATAATAACGGCGCCCCGAAGAATAGTAATAAAGCGAATAAACCGATTCCTTTTAGCCCAACTAATGAAAGTACCGCAGATATCATTAAGAAGAAACTAAAAGAAGTAATGGATAAGAATAGAGCTGTATCCGTGAAGTTCGAAATATTTAATCCTACCATCCCATCTGCAATCCATGTAAGACCAAATCCAATTACAAGTGTCGCAATAGCTCCTGTTACGATTTGTTTTACTTTTAACAGAAAGTTTTCTTTTCTTGAGCTTACTGGCATTTTACTAATCGCAATAAAAATAATCGCTGCACTAGCTAAACTTGCAATCCATAACGGCTGGAACAATGATATTGGTGAGTTACCGTTCGCACTATTTTTGCCAACCTCATTCACATTTTTCACGTTCTTTACAATAGGTGTTACTAATTTCGCAGCTTGATCTGTTGTTACAGTAGCTCCTTTTGCTTTCAACCCTTCTAATATTTGCGTACGGACATTATTGTTCATATTATCAACTACACCATTTAATATTTGCCCTGCCATAGTTGATGCAACCGTATTCATTCCTTGATTAATATATATTTCTATCTCTGGTGAAGATGGCTGTGGTGTTCGTAATGACGCTTGCTTTGCGCTAAATTCTTTCGGAATGACTAACGCTGCATAATACTCTTTATTATTTAACCCTTTTTGAACTGCTTCCTTATTTTTCACTTCTACCCACTTTACCGCAGGTTCTTCATCTGATTTCGATGATTTTTTCACCATATCAACAATTGTTTGCCCCATATTCATTTTCGATTGATTCGCAATTTCTATACCTTGATCCTCATTTACAATTGCAATTGGCAAGTTTTTCGGCTGCGGTTGAACAGTTGGAAATAACGTTAATGAAAAAACAAAAACAACAAGTAGTGCAATAACTGGTGATAACAATAAAAGTTTATTTTTAAACATCTTCTTTTCTCCTCCTTTAATTTGATTTATAATAATCAACAACGTGTTGTTTATTTATATTTTGAATTATATGTTCGAGTTGAACCTTATACAATAATCAAAAATCGTGAATGTGTCGGTTATAAGACACATTTTCTAAATGTGTTGAGTAAAATTAAGGAGGGACATGCTTTGCGCGATAGTAATTTAGATTTGCGTGTTGTTCGTACGAAAACTGCCATACGAAATGCATTGGTGGAGCTAATTGAAGAAAAGGGTTTTGACGCCATTACAGTGAAAGATATCACAACGAAAGCAAATATTAATCGCGGTACTTTTTATGCGCACTATCAAGATAAATTTGATTTAATGACAAAATGCCAAGAAGACATTATGTACGAGTTTTCTAACATTGCTAAACAGAAATTCCCGGAAGTTATTGCTGACCTTGGAACAAATCCTTCTCCAACAATGCCATTTATACTTATCACTTCTATTCTTGAATTTCTAAATGAAAATAGTGATTTTATGAGAGCTGTACTAAGTCCGAAAGGAGATTTATCTTTCCAAACAAAACTGAAAGACTTTATGTGGAAAACATTATTTGAAGATACGAATGGTCCTCTCATTAATAAGGAGAATTTACTTGTTCCAAGCGAATACTTAACTTCTTATATGGCATCTGCACATATAGGTGTCATCCAGCAATGGTTAAATAATGGACAAAAAGAAACACCTGAGGAAATTGCTCGCTTTTTATCAACTATTGCAGTTCATGGACCTTTTTATGCAGCTGGCTTAAAGAAATAAGCCAGCTTGCTTAGTAATTTCTATTATTTTATTAATAACTTGAAATTTATATTTCTGTAAAAAAAGCTGTTGAAAGGACTCCCCTTCAACAGCTTTTACATTATTAACGATATAAACGAACTGCACCTGCAGAATTATCATCTGCTTGTCCAACTACTTCAAATTTCAATCCAAATTTCGGTAATTTACGTCCTGCATCTGGGATTAAATCATTTATATACAATTTAGAATCATCAAACTTCGTTACACCTGGTAATCCTTTGTAATCATATGTTCCACGTGTTGGAGATACGACTTTCCATGCTGGCGTTTGGTTAAGGGAGAACGCAGCATCTGCGATTTGGAATCGTGTACTATTTTTAACAGTTGGTTTTCCGTTTAGCGTTCCAACAATTGCCTCTGGGTGAGAGTCAACAACTCCTAAGAAACCTTCACCTGGATGTAAACCAACCCAATTATCTGTAAAGCTAGAGTCTGCATACCATACTAGAAGACCTGTATTATACGGTACACCATTGCTATATTTTAACGCTTGATCAGCACCAGCATAGTTTCTCCACTCTAAATAGTAGTTATGCTTCTTCTTATCAAAGCCGTCTGCTACAACGAAACCATTTAATTTAAATTTCGTTTCGCCTTCTGCATCATCAGAGAACACAACATTTCCATCTACAGTTAATGTAGCATTATCAAAAGTAAAACCAGTCGGCGCTAATCCACCATCTGTAATGTATTCGAATACTAATTTTACTTTTTGACCTTTAAATTTGCTTAAGTCATATGACTTATCTACCCATTTACCATCTGTTGTGTCTAGACCATTTTTCACATTCTTTTCACCAATTCGATCCACTAACGTTTTCGTACCATCTTCTTTCACTGCATGTACTTCAAGGAAGTCATAATCCGTTTCAATTTCATACATTGATTTGTAATCAAACTTCGCATTTGTTGCATTTGTTAAATCAAACACTGGCGTTTCTAATGTTGTATGAAGGTTATCACCTTTTGTACTATAGTAGTACTTCTTACCGAATGCAGGCTGAATACCTTTCACCTCTTTATCTGGTAAGTTAACGCGAATCAGTCCAGGACGATTTGATTTCGTTACACTTTGATCTAAATACGTCGCATAGCCAATACCACGATTTAATTTATTATAGTCAACCTCTACAATATTCGCCCAGTTTCCACCTATGTTCTTTTGAAAGAACTCTTTGTTTTGCGGAGAAAAACTCGGTGGCGTTGTTCCTGCAATTTTACCAGCCCAGCTACCACCACTCATAACAGACCAGGAGTTAATTGGCTCACCTGCTCCTGTGTACTTCGTATCATACTCATCTGGAAGACCTAAATCATGACCAAATTCATGTGCGAATACACCAACCGCTCCGTCTTCTGGCTCAATTGTGTAGTCGTATGCTGCCATTTTACCGCCCCAGTTATCAACTTTTGCTTTTGTTCCTTCAATTGGATATGGTGTTCCAAGGTGCCAACGATGTGACCAAATTGCATCATCACCTAGTCTACCACCGCCCCCATCTTGCCCAACTCCAGCGTGAATGACCATTAAGTGATCAATCAGACCATCTGGTTCATTTTTATTGCCATCACCATTATTGTCATATTGATCGTATTCGTCAAATTCAGATAAATCAATACCACTTTCTACAGCCGCATTTAATGCCTCTTTTACAAAATCACGAGGTCCTTTCGGTCCCATATTATCATGACCGCCATCTCCTGCATCTGCACCATAATCTGCCGCATTACCAGGAACTGTCAACCACTTTGTTACTGTGCCATCTACTGTATAACTACCACCAGATTGCTCTTCATAATATTGTTTAAATGTTGGTACTTTTGAACCATCAAAAAGTGTAAATGGCTCATTACCAAATAACATTTTTTGATAATGTTCTGGATTAAAATCATTTGAATACATATAACCTGGTACTTGATCAATATTGTTATGCTTAAAGTCAGCAAACTCTACTAGCAATACGAGAACTTTATCTTTACGAACATCACCGTTATATTGTTTTTGCTTCGCTGAAGTAGTTGGTACTTTGCCGTTTAATCCCCCTTTAACCGGCTCTTGTCCCGCTACTGGACCACTAGCAGGTTGATCTGCTTTTTCTTTCTCATCTGCTTTTGCATCTTTAACTTTTTTCAAAAAGTCAGCAGCTTCTCTCGTAACACTATCCCCTGCTGCTGGTTCTTTTCCCGCATTTTCTCCTTTTTTCTTCTCTACGTATTTTTCAACAGCTTTTAATGTGTCTTCTTTCGACGTAGATTCACTAATTACACCGCGTTTCTTGAGCGCATCTGCTAAACGCTCCTCTTGAATTAAATTTTCATCAATCGGACTTAAAGTTCCTCCATTAGACGGCGTTGCCGCATAAACAGATTGACCCCCATACCCAAATGTGCAACTAAGCACAGCTGCCGCCGCAAGCGTAGACAGCACTTTAAAAGGCTTTTTCTTCATCCCTATTCCTCCCCAATATAAAATACGATACAACGTTTATATAATAATGAAAATTCAGACAATTCGCAATATGTTGTCTGGATTTGTAATATTTTTGAAAATATTCTTTAGTTCAAATTGATATACATTCTGATTCAACAATGTTCCATGTTAGTAATATCTGGATGAAAAATAAAGAGATCATCCACTATAATTAGTGATTGATCCCTTTATTATCTAAGGTGCAACTATAACACTTCAATATACCCTTCTGTTCCATGCACCCGAATTCGTTGCCCATCTTTTATTAATTTCGTAGCATTCTCTACTCCAACGACTGCTGGTAATCCATACTCACGTGCAATCACTGCTCCGTGCGTCATAAGCCCGCCGACTTCAGTGACTAACCCTTTTATAGAAACAAATAATGGTGTCCAGCCAGGGTCAGTAAAAGCAGTAACTAATATATCTCCATCTTCCAAATTCACGTCTTCCATGTTTAAAATAACGCGTGCTCTCCCCTCAACCACTCCAGAAGAAACAGGCAAACCTACAATTGCTTCAGCCGGGAGATTTTCACGTTTGTACTTACCTGTAATGATTTCTCCATCAGACGTGATAACACGCGGAGGTGTTAGTTTTTCATATAATTTGTACGCATTTTTTTGTTTATGAATAATTTTGTAATCTAGTTTATTTGTGCGGACGACTTCGTGAAGTTCTTCAAAAGTTAGATAGTATATATCTTCTATTTCATCCAGAACATTATTTTGCACAAGTTTCTCTGCTTCTTTCAGTAATGCCTGCTTATATATGAAATAACGATGAATCATGCCGTATTTCGGATATTCACGATAACCGATGAAATTGCGGATGTTACGAATCATTCTCTTCGTCTCTTCTACTTTTTGTTCCCCATCCGGCAAGTGCTGCAATCGCTCTAACAACTCTTCTTCTTTTTTCAAAGCTTCCTGCAGCCCTTCTGCAAACTTCCGTTTACTAGCACCATATTCAAAGTCTCTTATATGATTTAAAATCATCGGTATAATTGTAGCTGGCTGTTCACTCCAGCGCGTTTTCGTAATGTCGATTTCTCCGCTACATCTCATTCCATATTTATTTAGAAACGCCTCGATTGCATCCCGAACTTTTTCACCGCCTTTAAACTGAACTAATTCATCTAAAAAGCTATCATCTTCTACATGCTGTAAATACGCAATGACTTCTGGATACGGCCGAATCACATCTGCAACATCCAATAACGCTAGCCCCATTTCTGACGTAATATTATTTTGTACGGATTGAGAAAGCGTGTCTGCTGCGTTTTTTTCACCTAACCATTGTTCCATCTTTTCATTGATCCATGTCGAAGCATTCATACCTGCCATAATGACAGCCGTACTTTGCGGGCCAAATAATATCTTTTGTAATTGCTGCTTCATATCTTCTAAAATAAAATCAAATACCGCTGATCCTGATTTCGTTTGAATGTTTCGTTTTAACTCTTCAATCGATGCTTGATTATTCTTTATTAGATCCATCACAAGTGCCGGGTCTTTTTCGATTTCTGGTTGCGGACTTACAGGTAGCACACTTTTACTACCACTCTTTCCTTTTTCATCATCTGGTAACAATGTAATAAAATTATCTCGCTCGATTACAGTCGTTAATGCATCTCTTACGAGTGGATCCGATTTTCCTAACGTGTTTATTAAGAAATCTCTGCTAGCAGGTGAAGCTAATTTTTGTGTAGCATCAACAAACAGCCTTCCCCCTGCTTTACGCATAGGCGCATGCGTCGTTAATAGGAAAAAGGACAATCCTAGTGGCTTCATCGCATCCGTCATCATTTGTTGGTGACCAACTGATATATACACGTGATTTTCCCCATCATTTACTTCTGGAATTGGATATAAAGTCGTAATCGGTCTACTTTGGACTATATAAATTGTATCATCAACTAAGCACCATTCAATATCTTGCGGACAACCAAAATAAGCTTCGATTTGTCTTCCGATGCGTGCTAGTTGTAAAATTTGTTGTTCAGTAAGTGTTTGAACTTTTTGCTGATTAGGAGAAATTTTCTTTGTCTCTGTTCCGCCTTCTTTTCGTCCATAGATAGCTAATTTTTTCGTTGCAATAACCTTTTCGACGATTTCGTCTTCTTTTACCTTATAATTATCGGCAGAAACCAATCCAGATACTAGCGCCTCGCCAAGTCCAAAGCTGGCATCGATTGATAACACCTTCCTATTCGAAGTAATCGGATCCGCAGTAAATAAAATCCCTGAAGCCTCAGGGAAAACCATTTTTTGAACGACAACACATATAGAAACTTGATTATGATCAAAACCGTTTTGCATTCGGTATATAACCGTTCGATCTGTAAATAAAGAAGCCCAGCATTTTTTAATATGCTGCAAAATGTCTTCTTTTCCAATAATATTTAAATACGTATCTTGTTGACCAGCAAACGAGGCATGTGGTAAATCTTCAGCAGTAGCACTCGAACGCACTGCATACGCATTTTCATCGCCAAAGTGCGGAAGATAATGAGCTACTGATTCCACTACATCAACTGGAATTTCCACTGCCATAATGACTTCTCTAATCTTCTTACTAATTTCACCAATTTGATCTCGTTCCTCAATTTTTAGCATTGCCAATTGATTCAACAAAGTTTGAAACGCTTCATTTTTTCCGATGGCCTGTTCATACCCTACCGTTGTAACACAAAATCCTTCTGGCACTTGTATCCCTTGAATATTGGATAACTCCCCTAAATTCAATCCTTTTCCACCAACGAGAAAAAGCTGTGTTTTTTCTATTTCCTGAAAATCGAGAACGAAAGAACTCATTTGGCACCTCTCCTTACTATTCATGTGTTCTTGATTGTAACAGTAGTAAATGAGAAGAAACAGTCTATTTCGAACGTAAATTACATGATATAATTAAGTTAGGAAGAGATCATCACTCCTATTTCCCTCTCTAATTCACTTCAATTACATCACCAAACTTAAACAGTCTTTGATTATGAAAAGCATCTGTACAAGTAATCGTCTCATTTAATGGATTAATATCCACGACTGTTATGTAATTTTTATATAGATAGCCGTCTTTATAATATGTAAGTAAAACCTCTTCTTCACCTAAAAATGAAGTTAATAGCTTATTTTCAATCATTTCTTTTGCATCTTGCGTTACAATTGGACGCGAGGCTTTCGTTTGCTCCTTTATTATTTCTTTAATAACTGCAAACTGCTCCGGCATACTGGCAAATGGTTGCCACTTCACCATTCCTCTTCCTTTTGGCATGTTAGCATTCTTCACGATTTATGCCCTCCTAATAATGTGTTTCTATATCTTGCTGTTGCGACGCTTGTGTAAGAAATGCCTCGTAAAATACTGTTCTTACCAAATCGTGTTCGAATTTCGTCCATAACTTTCGTTAATCGTATTTCTTTTTCTCTTTGTATAATGTTATCGAAAAGCGAAATTTGCTCTTCCCCTTCATTAATAAGGTTTGTTAATGAAACACTTACTGATCGAATCGGCTCTCCTGTATGGCGCTCATATAAAAAATATGTACAAATATTATAAATATCCATCGTTAAGTTTGTTGCTCTATTTAACGTATGTGCCTTTTTTATTCCCCCACCGTATTCCTTGTTATAGCCAACTGAAAAATGAATTGTTTGCGCGCATTTCTTTTCTCGTCTCAACCTATAACAAACCTCTTCTATATGCTCTAATAAAATAACTATGAACTCTTCTACCGAATAATCACGCAATAACATTTGGCTTTTCGCTATAGATGTTGTCGCTGGAACGTATTTTTCTGCTATTCTACTAAAATCAATTCCGTTACTATGTAGATGTAATTCTTCTCCTATTACACCAAATGATTGCTTTAAATATTTCAAAGGATACTGAGCTAATTCTCCAATGGTATGTATACCTTTTCGATTCAATTTCATTTCTGTTTTATACGATATACTCCAAAATTTACTGAGTGGTCTAATACTCCATAACTTCTCGGGTATATCGTCATACGTCCACTGCGCTATTCCATCCCTATTCTTCTTCGCTTCCACATCCATCGCTACTTTACTCAATAATAAATTCGGCCCTATACCAATCGTACTTTCGATCCTTGTACGTTCATATATTTCTCGCTTGAACTTTAATGCAAACTCGCGCGGATTACTAGCAAACAAATGAATACTTGCGGTCATATCCATAAAAAATTCATCGATACTATATTGATGAAAATCTTCCGGTGCGACATACTGCAAAGCCAAACCCGTTATGAAAGTTGAACACTTCATATACGTATGCATAATTGGATTCACAATAATAATATCTGGTCGCTTCGGTATTTCGTACAAACGAGCCATCTTCTTTATTCCTAATGCTTTTAATGGCGGTGTTGCTGCTAATACAATTGATCCGCTCTGATTCACATCCCCTACGACAGCCAATTTTGTATATCTTGGATCAAGTCCTTTTTTAATACATGATACGCTTGCATAAAAGCTACGAAGGTCTACACAAAGAATAATACGATTCGGTAAAAGAGAATAATCATACAAGGTTATCACTCCCAATAAAAAGAACATTTGTTCTTATTATATACGAACTAACGTTCTTTTTAAAGGCATTTCTATGAAAATTTTGGTTAAAATGACCGGGCTTTAAAAATCTAAAAACATTTAAGAGCCCTACAATATTCAAATACTGTTTTCACCATTAGGAGATGACACTGTATTTAGTTCTAAAAAATCTCACTCAATGCATACTACATATAATTAAGAATGATATTTACGCGCTATCAATCACGGTGGGAAAAACTCTGTATACAAAACAGCTAGAATTTCAAGTAACTGATGAACATAAAAACTACTAAAATTCATTTCAGCTTTCATGTCTCTAATTCATATATTCTTCTAAATTTATTTTCAGCAAAATCTCCTACATAGCGCCTGTGCCAAGATTCATCTGCATAACTAGTTACATTCTCCTTTTTGCTATTATTAATAGCTTAGTAATAAAAGCTGTTAAACAGCAAAGGTGCGAAGTCTTAAATTAGACTTCGCACCTTATACAAATTTATAATCAGTGACGATACAAACACAACTACAATAATATATACATAATAATCACTCATTATATCTGTTACTTCTTTAATCGGCTGGAGAGAATACAATATATAAACCAATCCTTTTACTTAGCCATCTCTCATGATTAGTTTGATTATTCCTAGATACTTAACGCCTTCTATACTCATTTCAAGCGGTAATCCATTCCGATTGAAATTACAAATGACAAAATTTTTCTGTTTTTCCTTTTTGCCTACTTGCTAAATTCAGCAAGTAAAACGTTTTTAAAAGACTCTGGATTATTAATGTTAAAACTGTTCGAATTGATAGCAAGTGTATGTTTGCCTCCAAGTGTTCCACCAGCAAAAGTGGAAAACCCTAGAACGCCACCTCTGTGTCCCCATACCGAGACAGCATTCGGAAACTTAATTTCAAGGATTCCAAGACCATATCCGGTTCCCTCTCTATTTGTAGGAACTGTAGTAAGCATTTGTTTTAACTGCTGTTCCTTCAGTAATTTACCACCTAGTAAGTAAGAGAAGAATTTGTTTAAATCATCAGCAGTAGAAATCATATCTCCATCTGAGCTACCTGGGTTAATATAAGTAACGTCTTTTAGCTCACTTGCTCCGTCTAGTTGCAAATAGCCACGGGCATGCTTGGTGCCTGGAATCACACTTGAATTACCAGGTAGAAATGTATTTGACAAATCAAGCGGTTCAATAATTCGGTTTTCAACCTCTTCCGCATAACTGTTGCCAGTTACTTTTTCAATAAGGATCCCCAATAATACGTAACCTGTGTTTGAATAAGACCAACCCTTTCCTGGTGCAAAATCTGGGGGAAGAGAAATCCCCATTTTGACGAATTCTTCAGCCGTATACGATTTTTTTGTATCCATAATATCGAAGTCTTTTGAATTTATATAATCAGCAATACCACTTGTATGATTCAATATTTGACGGATAGTAATCTGGTTACCATCATATCCGTTTCCTTGAATAACGCCAGGTAACCATTTTTCAATGGAGTCGTCTAGATTCAAACGGTTCTCTCCAGATAATTGAAGTAGAACTGTTGCAATGAACGTTTTCGTCACACTGCCAATGCGAAAGCGAAAATCTGCTTTCATTGGTTTCTTAGTTCTCAGATCCGCTATCCCAGCCGTATAACTCCAAGTTTTACCACCCTTAGAAATTTGAGCGAGTATTCCCGGGTATCCAAGTTGCAGTTCATCTCGTATTGCTTTCTTAACGGAAGTACGATCGCTTTGCGTACTTGTTTGTAACGAACTAGATACATTTTGCGTAGGTTCTGCTTTTACAACTGATGTTGGTGTTATGTATAACAGGGAACTTCCACCTATTAAAAGTGCTAGACTTGCACATGTAATTTTACTGCGTGTTTTCATAAAGAATTCCTCTCTTCTATTAAAATTGTATAGATAGTTGATAGAAGTGTCATATACGAACCACACAGCTATCCATTCTCCAAATGATGAAAAGGCAACAATGCATTTGCAATCATTGTACTCATTATTTTCACAAAACACTCTTGTTACTGATTGTTTGTTTTATATGTAGGCCGTAATTGTTCCCCCCTTCACGCCTCCTTATATTTTTATCCTACACAATGAAAATCTCTTTTTTCTTACCTATTCCTTACAAATTCCTTACATTCAAAATCACTTGTACACTAGGGTTGAAGTAGCATCTGTGCCCGAAAGCGCAAAAACACCGATGCTTTTCCCTTCAGTGTTTTTTGCGCTTTACATATTGAAGATCCATTTTACTCTTAACAGGTTAAATTGCTGATTTTTTCTAATACGATTATTCTTCTTACTATATAAAACAAATTTCATAGTATTATATGAAACACTTCTCAAGTTGTCATTAAGGCACATTATTCTAAATTTATTAATGTAGTTGAGATGGACTCACTTTTTGAATTTGAACGAGTATATCAAACGCTTTACCTAATGGTATATCAATAGTTTTTGGTATATCAGGCCCTTCGGTAGTTATTCCAGCGAAAATTGGATGTTGTTCGTTTAACCAAGTTTTTGTCACGCCGTTCGCCTTACGTAAATCAATAAAAAATTGATCTTTTTTCACCTGTCCAAAAATGTAGTTATAACTGTTTGGATCATCCGATTTTAATGTTCCGTATGGGCCGAATTCACCAGCACTATTAATTGGCCACAGTAAGACTTTATTTCAAATCAAAAAAATAGATTACCTGTACACTAAAAAGTATAGGTAATCTATTTTTTTGAGATTAATAAAAAACTAATTTATTTTTTGAATTCTTCCATCAATAATAGACTGAATTGGTTCTTTTGATTTTTTTATATAATCTACTAATGCTTCAAAATCAGTTGGTCCTGTTTCAGCATCTTTACCGTTTTTAAAGGATACAAATCCATCTCCACCTGACGCTAGAAATGCGTTCGCAACGACGCTGTACGTTTTAGAAGAAATAATTTCTTCTCCATTTGTTAAGCGAATACTTGTTACTTTTTCTCCATTAGGCTTGTTCGCATCCCAAGTGTATTGGATCCCTGAAATTTGAAGCATTCTTGTTATATCTTTTTGCCATTGTTGATTTAAAATATCACGAATGTCTTGACCTGTTAAATTTACTTTTATTAATTGATTTCCGAATGGTTGAATACCATATATCTCTCCCCATGTAATATCACCAGCATCTAAGTCATTACGAATACCACCAGGATTCATAAGTGCAATTTGGGATTGCATTGTTGCACGCTGGGCATCAGCAACCAAATTTCCCAGAGTAGATTCACCAGCCGTATTGAGTTTGCGATCTAGTGGAGCGATAGACTTACCTACAACTTCATTAACAAGAGGTGCGATTTTTGCTTGATATTTCTCCATCTTCTTCTTTATTTTTTTATCAGGCTCCATGCCTTCATGGTAAGTTGTAACAATTTCTGCTTTTTTCTCAACAATATCTTGTGTCTTACGATCAATCTTTACATCAACATCAGCAAAAGCCATACCATATGAATTTGCTTGTACGACAAGTTTATTATTAACAGTTCCATTTACATAAGTGTGGCTATGCCCACCAAAAATAACATCGACTTCTGGATCAGTCTCATTTGCTAATCGGACGATATCACCATTTGTTACGCCGTTCCCATCTGTTATACCTCCGTTATGCGCAAGAACAACGATAGATTTAACGCCTAGTTTTTTTAATTGCTTTACGGATTTGTTAATAGCTTCAACTTCATCTGTAATTTCTACATTCTTTAGCATAGTAGGCATAACAAGGTTAGGAACATCTGTTGTCACGACTCCAATAAAGCCAACTGGAACTCCTTGTACCTTTTTTATAGTGAATGGTGGTAAAAATAAACGACCGGTGGATTTATTATAGAAATTCGCAGCAACATATGGGAATTTTGCTCCTTTAAAATTACCTGTTTTCTCATGGTATCCACCATAAATAAGGCGATGCATTTCCTCAACACCTTCATCAAACTCATGATTTCCTATCGTTCCAACATCGAATTTCAAATCATTTAGAAATTCAATTGTAGGTTCGTCTTGTAATAATGCTGAAACAGGAGTACTTGCTCCAACAACATCTCCAGCATGTACCTTTAATGTATTTGGATTTTGTTTTTCACGATCACGTAAATAAGCCCCTAAGTACTCAATTCCCCCTGCATCTTTATTGTTAATTTTTTTTACAGTGTCTAGTTGCCCATGAAGATCATTAATACCGAGCATTTGTACATCTATGTAGCGGTTTTGTTCTGTACTTGCTTGGATTGAAGGCGCAGCAAATACACTAGTAAAAGTAACTGTACTTAATGCTAAAGCAACTGGAATGATTTTTTTCAACATAAAATTTCTCTCCCCTAATTAAAATCTTACATAATACAATGTTATTTTAATATATTAAGAGAATTATTTCTATAAAAATTCAACTAATTATAAAAATTAATAAGATTTTATCATTTCCAAACAAAACACTCCTTCTTCAAAAATTTGAAGATGTAAAACAACAATTTCAAGAGGAAGATGATTATTTGTAGGCTGTAGTCTACACTTTTGGATTAGGATATAAAGGCCCCCTCTCAACTTAAGAAACTTCACTACACAAACAAGAAAATGTGCATTTCTTTGTTTTGAGGATTATTCAAAATATTATCTTGATAGTAATATAGCAATCCATCTAAAAGACCTAAAAAAACTCTAATCAATAAATTTTTGCTGTTAAGAAGAATATTCAATTCGAAACTAATGGCGATTTATAAACCTAACTCAATATCACCATTTAAAAATGAATAAAAATTTCGTTATGGAAGATTTCGATTTTTTAAATTGATTACAGTGGTGCACTACGCCGCATTTAAAAAGATGCTCCTAGATTTATCCAAGAGCATCTTTTATAAAGCTTTCTTTTTACTTGTTTATAATTTATTATTTAACAATTATATAGTTGTAATCAGCCCTTTAAAAATAATAGGAGTGCTTCATTAAATTCTTTAGCATGCGTTGCATTTAGCCCATGTGGACCACCCTTTATTAATGCTACTTTAGAATTAGGAATTGCTTCATGTGTTAATTTCCCACTATATTCATATGGTACAGTTGCATCTGAATCACCATGAATAACAAGGGTAGGTATATTAATCTTGGCTAAATCGCCTCTGAAGTCTGTTTTGCTGAAAGCAGCGATACAATCTAGTGTTCCTTTAGGTGATGCACCCGCAGCGATATCCCTATTGTAAAGTCGAAATGGTTCACTAACTAAGTCAGTTCGATCTCCAGCAGCAAAAAATCCTTTCGTAAACTCATCAAGGAATGCTAGGCGATCATTTTTTACTCCATTTTCAAATCCTTGAATTGCTACATCATCTAATACACCCTCAGGATGATCTGCTGACTTGTAAAGGAATGGTGGTACAGCTCCTGCAAATACAGCCTTCTCTACTCTATTGGTTCCATATTTCCCAATATACCGGGCTACCTCGCCTCCCCCCATAGAAAAACCAACAAGTGTGACATTTTGAAGCTCTAAATGTTCTAATAGTTGATGTAAATCAGAAGTAAAGGTATCATATTCATACCCTTCCCACGGCTGAGATGATTTTCCAAATCCTCGTCGATCATACGTTATAACTCTATATCCAGCCTCAACAAGAGCTGGAACTTGGTATTCCCAAGATCGACCACTTAACGGCCAACCATGAATTAGTACAACTGGTTTTCCTGTGCCATGATCCTCAAAATATATCTCAATTGGTGCTTGATTTTCGGTTCCTACAGTAATTTTCGCCATGCTTCTACCTCCAAAAAATATTCTAATATGTATCCTTTTCTTCAATACTCCGGATGAATGTCATAACCTATTCATGCACGTTTATGTTGTGAAATCTAAGTATGAAACTCTATTGTTCCAACGCATTCATTTTCTCCTTTTGGAACAATCCCCCCTCTAATACCTTTTTCATCATAAAATAATTACTGAACATTACTCATATTCAATTGTAATAACAAAAATAGGTGACTATCAATATTGTTCTATCTATAGGATGTATAGGTAAAACCAATCTATTTTATAGTGAAAACAACTATAGTTACGACCTATACGAATTATAGATAATTTAGAATTGATTAACGAATCAGTTTTAAAATACTATAAATTTGTATAGCACTTCATGTTCTGTGAATGCTGCTATAACCAATATTATTGGTCAGCTTAGTTATAAACGAAGAAACTTATGATAGTATTCGACTATTTAAACTTTCTTCGATTACTTAATTTTTAGGAGGAATACATAATGACTGATCTCTATTCTCGTATTAACAAAGATGATGCTGTCGTTCTTTTAGTAGATCATCAAACTGGTCTTATGTCCGGACTAGTACGTGACTATGGTGTTGATGAATTCAAGAACAATGTTTTAGCTCTTGCTCATACTGCTAAGTTTTTTGATTTACCAGTTATTTTAACAACAAGTTTTGAAAACGGACCTAACGGACCTTTAATGCAAGAATTGGTTGACCTCTTTCCTCATGCACCAAAAATAGCTCGACCTGGACAAATTAACGCATGGGATAATGATGATTTTGTAAAAGCAATCGAAGAAACTGGAAAAAAGAAACTTATCATCGCGGGCGTAGTTACGGACGTTTGCGTTGCTTTCCCGGCACTTTCCGCTATAAAAGCTGGATATGAAGTATTTGCTGTTACTGATGCTTCAGGAACTTTCAGTAAACAAGTTGCAGATGCTGCCAATACTCGTATGGCACATAGTGGTGTGCAACTTATGAACTGGTTTAGCGTAGCTTGCGAATTACAACGCGATTGGCGCAACGATGTCGAAGGTTTTGGCAATTTGCTTGCTAACAATCTTCCAGGCTATCAAAATATAATTGGAAGCTATATGGGCGCGCAGCGAGATCTTAGTAAACAAAATGCATAATAAGCTTTTCTTTCAAAAAAATAGATAGTATACATTTAGTGCTGATTAAATCAGCACTCTCTTTTAAATTAAAAGGTATAGCAAAAATTTTATTTTTACGATTACAGTTTTAATTAACAGAAAATACATTACTTTCAATAATTAAAAAGGAGCGTTTTATTATGAGTAATTTAGAATTGTTAAATCCGGAGAACAGTGCCTTAATTTTGATTGATTTTCAACCTCAAATGACTTTTGGAGTTGCAAGTATTGATAGACAAACATTGATTAATAACGTTATGCTGCTTGCTAAATCAGCAAAAACTTTTAACGTACCTACTATTCTTACTACAGTTGAAACACGCAGCTTTTCTGGTTATTTTTGGCCACAAATTCTTGACATATTCCCAAACCATGAAATTATAGAACGTAGTTCAATGAACTCTTGGGAAGATCCGAAATTTGTTGAGGCAGTTAAAGCAACCGGTAGAAAGAAATTAATATTTGCAGCACTTTGGACTGAAGTTTGCCTTGCATTCCCTGTGCTTGAAGCAATTAAAGCTGGCTATGAGGTATATGCAGTTGATGATGCTTCAGGTGGTACTAGTTTGACAGCACATAACGCTGCTATGCGTCGTGTAGAACAAGCTGGTGCAATTCCAGTGACAGCAATTCAAGTTTTACTTGAATACCAACGTGACTGGGCACACAAAGACACTTATGATGCTGTAATGGAGATTGTAAAGGAACACACTGGTGCTTATGGTCAAGGTGTAGAATACGCATATACTATGGTGCATGGCGCGCTTCCAAGCAGGAAAATATGAAACAAGAAGGAGTAGCTGTCGAAGAGACTTATACAGGGAACACGATGGATGCTGGCAATCCAGTAACAACGATTGTTACATGGGAAATTCAAGAAGGTAGAGAAAAACAGTTTGAAACATGGAGACATGAAATTGAGGCTGCGGCTACTAAATTCCCAGGACATTTAGGTGTAAATCTAATAGTCCCAAGTAACGAATCCAGAGAGTATACTGTTATTTTTCGCTTTGATACGTATGAGCATCTACGTGCTTGGCAAGAATCAGATGTTCGCCGGGATTTGTTAAAAACGGCCGAGCAATTTCAAGCCACTAATCCAACTTACAAAACTGAAAGCAGTTTGGCTTATTGGTTTGTTACTCCGAAAACGCCAGTTCCACCTCCAAAATGGAAAATGTCTATCGTTACCCTTCTGGGTGTATGGCCTCTTAGCATGTTAGTTCCTAAAGTGATAGGACCTATTATAAAACATATGAATCCTATTATGTCAGCTTTTTTTGTTTCTGTATGTATAGTGTCCTTGCTATCATGGGTAGTCATGCCGATTTTCGGTAAATTATTTCATCCATGGTTACAAAATAATAGAAAGTAGACGAGGTGTGAACATGAATTTACCGGATATGATCTTATATAACGGAAAAATTACTACCCTTGACCCTTCTCAGCCTGAGGTATCTGCTATCGCCATAACTGATGGTTTAGTCACTGCAGTAGGTGGAGATGAGCTTCTTAATAGTGCCACGGAAAAAACAAAAAAAATAGACCTAAAAAGAAAGAGAGCTATTCCAGGCCTGAATGACTCTCATATACACGTTATTCGTGGTGGTCTGCATTATAATATGGAATTACGTTGGGAAGGCGTGCCATCACTTTTTATTGCTCTAGAAATGCTCAAAGAACAGGCAAGGCGTACACCTGCTCCTCAGTGGGTAAGAGTAGTTGGAGGTTGGTCTGAATTTCAATTTAAAGAGAGACGGATGCCAACATTAGAAGAGATTAATGCTGTTTCTGAAGACACGCCTGTCTTTGTGCTACATCTTTACGATAGAGCACTTGTAAATCGTGCAGGGCTACGTGCACTGGGATACACGAAAGATACCCCAGACCCTCCAGGCTGTTTAATTCAGCGGGATAAAAGAGGTAATCCAACGGGCCTTTTAATTGCTAACCCTAACGCTTCTATTCTTTATTCAAGTTTGGGTAAAGCTCCAGTACTTAATCTTGACGACCAGATTAACTCAACTCGTCATTTTATGCGTGAATTAAATAGATTAGGTATTACAAGCGCCATCGACGCAGGTGGTGGTTTCCAAAATTACCCTGATGACTACAAAGTTGTTGAACATTTAGCCGAGAAGGAACAATTAACTTTGCGTATTGCTTATAATCTATTTACGCAAAATCCTAATCATGAATATGAAGACTTTGCTTCATGGGCAAAAATTGTTTCTCCTGGTCAAGGAAATGATAAGTATAAAATGAATGGTGCCGGAGAAATGTTAGTATTCTCGGCAGCCGATTTTGAAAAATTTCAAATGCCGCGGCCCGAACTAGCTACAGTAATGGAAGCCGACTTAAAGAAAGTAATTTCTCTATTGGTGGAAAACCGTTGGCCATTCCGTTTACATGCAACTTATGACGAGTCAATCACACGTTTTTTAAATGTATTTGAGGAAGTTAACAGAGAAATTCCTTTTAATGGGCTACGCTGGTGGTTTGATCATGCAGAAACAATCTCAGATCGTAGTATGGAACGTGTTAAGGCTTTAAATGGCGGGATTGCCATCCAAGACCGCATGGCTTTTCAAGGTGAATACTTTGTTGACTTATACGGAAAGGAAGCTGCAAAGCATACTCCTCCGATTTATCGTATGTTAGACCTTGGTATACCTGTTGGCGCCGGTAGTGATGCAACCAGGGTTTCCAGCTATAACCCTTGGGTCGCCCTTTACTGGATGGTTGCCGGAAAAACCATTGGTGGGCTTTCCATATACGATGAAAAAAATAAACTTGATAGAAAAGTAGCCCTGGAATTATATTCAAAAGGAAGTGCGTGGTTCTCTGGTGATGAAAGTAAAAAGGGAACCCTGGCAGTAGGTCAGTTTGCTGATATTGCTGTATTGTCTGCTGACTACTTTACTGTGCCAGAAGAAGAAATCAAAGACCTTGAATCATTACTCACCATTATGGGCGGGCAGGTTGTTTATGGAAATGATGAATTTAAAAACTTATCACCTGAATTGCCGCCAGCATCACCTGATTGGTCACCGACGGGCGTTTATGGTTATGGTGGTGCTAACCTAGCTAACACTATACTTTCTCACGATTTCCATGATAACAAGTTACATAGTTGTAGTAACCCTCTCCATCAACACACTCATACCGTAATAGGAAAAGATGGAACTAAATGGGGGATTGGTTGTACTTGCTTTGCTTTCTAAATCAAAACCACCGGTATAATGCCGGTGGTTTTCTTTCTACAATAAGGATATGTAGATTCAAAATAGCAATGTATATCCATAATGGGACTATACGATAAGAGCGAAGAGTTGATTGATTAACTTGACTTGTTTTTGACAGCCTTCTCTTCTTGTAAAGTCCGTCCTTTTTTCCTTAATTAAAAGTCAGCGGTATCCCCTTTTGATCGACTACACCATACATATAAATCCACTACCCTTTGACTTTAATATAGGTCTCATCTCAAGACGTATAGATTTTTTCAATTGTTACACTAAAATCATTATTATACTAATACCTTTTGAGGATTATTTAACTTCTGCATAAAGATACGTGCTGCAAAACTTAAAAATTTATCATCAAAATGAATAAGATTAATATCTTGCCTTGGTGTTGGATCAGTAATACGAACTATGCTCAAAGTATCATTATTAACAAAATCAACTAGTGAAAGAGGTATTATGGCAACCCCATGACCATTGTATACAAGACTCAATAGAGAAATAGAAGATTTTGTTTCTATATTTGCTTCAGATAAAGATAACCCTAAACTCTCACAATATATTTTAATAGATTCACGACAACTACATGAAACCATTATTCTACTCAGTCCTACTAATTCTCGAAAAGAAACAAATGGTTTTTCATCCAAAGGATGGTTTTTTGGAATGACAAGGACAAGCTCTTCGCTATACAAAAGGGTGCTTGTTAATGTGTCTGGAATTTGAGCACTACGTGTAATCCCTATATCAATATTTTTGTTAACGATTTGATTTACAGCAACTTCGGACTCTATAATTTTTACAACGATGTTAGGATACTGTTGTTGAAACTTCATAATATAAGGTGTTAAATAAGTGAGATCCTCTAATAAACCTCCTATAGTAATCACACCTCTTTTTACACCCTTTAATTCAAAAATTTCATTATAAACGTCATCAAATTGTTGCATGATAAATTTTCCTTTATCAAATAGCAGCTTACCCGCTTCTGTCATTTTGATACCTCTTCCAACTCGATGAAACAATGGTGTATCAAGTTCACCTTCTAACACACGGATTTGTTGGCTTAAAGTCGGCTGTGAAATACCTAGAACTTCCGCAGCTTTAGTAAAACTATTATTATTACAAACTTGAATAAAATACTCTAAATGACGTAATTCCATTCTTGATACCCACTCTCCGCTTTATGAAAGATTTATAATGAAAAGGACAATATGTATACGTTAACAGAACAACTATCTTTCCTACTATATCAATTGCAATTACATAATTTCTTTATTTTGTACTACAATACATTTACTACTATTTATTGATTTTCCCTCCTATTTATTTAATTTATATTTAATTAGGATATTACTAAACAGAAATAACCTCTAAAAACTTACAATTTCTGTGCATAATATCCTAACTTTTTCAACTGTTTAATTATCATTTTTTCTCAATATAGTCCAAACTACCAAATATTTTCCGAATCCCCTCTTTATGCTGAGGAAAAATTAGTGTCACCAATTCAATACTTTCTGAAGTAATTGATGCATACGTGATACTACTACTTGCAAGTAATATTTTGGTCTCCAATTTTTTTATAGGCTGATCAGCTTTACTGTATTGTATAGTAGCTCAAGCACTGCAAATTCAGTTGAATTAAGTCCATAAATTTTTATATCCTTTTCAATACGTTTAGTGATTAACTGTAATTCCCTTGATAATATAACAAATAACTTTAAAGATAAGCTCTCATCGTTAATCACGCTCATAATTACCAATCCTTTACAACTTATCTTGAATTCGAGATTCATTATATTATCGTCAAAATATTATGTCAATCATTCATTTTAACTTTATCAAGCCACTTATAATTTATTTCTCAACATAAGATATATGGAATTAGAAGAGAACAATTGTTACTATATAATCTTCATGGTATCTTTCCTCCTTTAGATTTTTTATTTAGTTGTTATGTAATATGTAATACACCTATTTTAAAGATGTTAAATCTAAATTTCCAAAATTTTAACACAATAGGTTATTCATGTTTTTAATATCAAAGAAATGTCACAAGAACTTTGCTTTGATAAAAGCGCTACAAATAACAATTTGTTTGGAAGGCAAGCCCATTATTTTATAGAAATCATAGAAAAATAAAAAAGCACTCCTTTTCAAAGAGTGCTTTTAAAAAACATATAACCTAATAAAAATATTTCTATTTTGATTACGGAAAGAAAGTCTTTATTAAAACATATAGTTGCTAATTTAATTGCGATTTGCCTTGCACCCAAGCAGCAATATCATTTATAACATACTCAGGGATATTAGCAGGACTATAATATTCATCTGGCTTACTTATTTCCCCATCACCCTCTGTAAAGAAATGATTTAACTTTGGATATAGTCGATAATCTACGTTATCTCGTTCTTTTAATTGTTCTTTCCAAAGAGGAATTTCGATTTTTGATTGAACTTGATAGTCTCTTTCTCCTTGAATAATAAGAAGCGGTATCTTTTGTTCTTTTGACATTTCTGCCGCTTTAATTTTACGGATAGAATCCCAAAATACTGCTGATCCTAAGTAAAAATCTTTTGGGGGATTCTGACCAGAGAAATTGGGATCATTTAATAATTCAAATTGCGATTTGTAGAATTTATATTGATCCAGGTTCATTGCTCCAATAGAGAAAAGGTACTCAAATTGATCTAAAACAACGTCTTGGATCGTACGAGCTGGCCCTCCCATTACAATTGCCCCAGCAATATTTTTATTTTGGTCTTTTTCAATCATTTTCGGAAGCATCATTCCACCTTGACTATGACCAAGAATATATATTTGATTCTTATTTATTAAAGGCTCATTTTTAAGAAATTGAGTTACAAGAAGAGCATCATCTGTTGTCTCTTTATCAACTGTATAAAAGGGACTGAATTGTGTTTTCAACCCATGTTCATAAGTTCTTTTATTATAGCGAAGGACAGCAATTCCCTTCGATGCAAGACCTTCAGCTAAATCGCGAAATGGTTTTAAAGCAAACGCTGTTTCATCCTGATCAGTTGCTCCTGATCCTTGAACAAGAATAACCGCTGGAAAAGGACCCTTTCCTTTTGGAACCGACAATGTTCCTGGTAATGGAAATGCACCACTTCCAACTACTACTTCTTTATCAATAAATGATTCAGGCTTACTATATGATGGACGCTCTGCAACAGGACTAAACGACATGCTGAGTTGAAAATCGTCTATTTTTCCAGATGGATCTAGTTTAATTAGTAAAGGTACAGTCATTTTTTCAAAAACTAATTGAATCTCCACATTTGTATGAACAGGATTTGTCTCTTTTTGTGTAACCTCTCCAATTTCTATAAAAGAACCTGCTTGTAATTGTACTGGGAGTCCCTCCCAATAGCTCTTCAGCCATTCTTCGGATATTATTTTCTGTAATGACCTTGAGGTTAAATCAAATGCAGATTTATAATCTTCACTATTCATATGGCGAATAAATGAAAGAGTAGTAGATATAATAGGATTTTCATCATCACTATTGTCTACTTTTTTTATAGTTGTGTTTGCTTCCTTTAATTTCGAAATAAATTGATGGTTAAACGGATAATTATATGTATCAGGATATAAGCTTGTTTTCAATACTTCCGTATTCCGTCCCTCATACAAACTTGAAGAACTCGTAAAATTTTCAGGTAAAATTACTTCCTCCGCATATGAGACTGAGGGAATTGTTATTGAAAAAATTGCACTAACAAGTAATAACTTATTACTTGTTCTTCTTTTCTTACCCATAATTATTGATTCTCCCTTCAAAATTAAAAATTTCTAATACAATATGCCAACTATAAGGAAAATAAAAATTATCAAAGAGATTAATAAACTATTTTACGATCCCCCCTAACTAGTTAAAAATCTATCATTAACAAACTTCAATAAAAAATGCCTTCCCCCTCTTTTTTTATCATTGGATTTTTCAGTGCCATAGAAGCACAGCCCTGCATTGCATGTAACTGCCCCATGGGATTCTCTATTCCAAAAGAAAGCAGCCCCCCACAAGATACTTTATTTAATTGTTATACTCTAATTTATTTAGATAATTCTCTTATTACTGTAAGATATATTTATTCTAAATCCTAAAACACACTTATTTCTTGATAGGTTCTTAAGAAATATCAAAAAAGAAAGAAAAAAGTTATTTGGTTATTCATTCCGTAAGCTTAATGCTCAAGTTAGTTTTTTTCACACGGTTAAACTTTATTAAGAAAACTTTAAGGAATTTCCCTCTATATTCATAAGAATTTTTTTCTATACTGAAGCATGTAAATGAACAAGAGGAGAAACGATAATGAGAAAATTTGTAATTTGCATATTAGGAATAGGCCTTCCTATATACTTACTACCTTTCATATTACGCGGGGATTTAGACAGATTTAATCCGATTGCTGAAGAAAAAAATGTATACGCCGTTGCGAAAGGATATGGCGTTCCGGATTACCATCATAAAGGAAGAGCTATGTACTCACTAAAAGGTGTTGATGAATTAAGCAATGAGAAAGAATATAAAGTTGGAACGAACACACCTAATGATTTTATAAGAAAAACTTACTTAAAAATTCATGTGAAAGGAAAGTATGTGTATTCTTACGATATTATTTCTAAAAAGGATATTCCAGAGAAAATAAGGGAACAATTGGAGATAGCAAATAAATAAAGAGCCAATTCATACGATTTGGCTCTTTATTACCTCTCCCACCTACCGCTCGGAGAATTTTTTCGGTAGATTTATTAAATTCGTTATCATTGTTTTAATAACCATTCTTCAATTACTTTCACGGTTTCATCACGTTGTGCTTTTGGCGTAATCAAGCTCGCATTATCACCTTTTTGCTCACCATACATGCCAAAATTAGCATGATTTCCCCCTTTTATCATGTGCATAGTAGTATTCTTTGACATTAACTTTTTATTGTTCTCTATTTTTTCGACAGTTGCTAAAGCATCTACTTCCCCGTAAATTGATAACATTGGAATCGACTTAGTAGAGAAGTCATCTGCAGGATAAGAACCTAAGAAAATAATCCCGTCTACCTTTTCTTCATGCTGAAAGGCATACTTAGAAATCATAGCTCCGCCCATTGAATGCCCAGCAACATACCATTTTTGAACTTCAGGATACTGTCCCATTACACTATCTACCGTATTGATTCCAAATATCGCTAAATTTAATGGCAACTTAGGCATTACTACAAAGTGCCCATCTTTTGCAAGAGCTTCTCCTAAATAACTATAAGCCTCCGCTTCTACTTTAGCTCCTTGATAAAAAATGACTCCTATTTTTGCATCTTTCTCTCCAAAAACTATATAATTTTCATCTTTTTTATCATCTACTAACGACAAAGCCTCTTTCGTCGGTTTATAAGTAAACTGAGACCAAGTCAAAAACGTAATACTTCCTATAATTAAAATACCAAGTAAAGAGTACAGAGTAATTTCTATCCATTTCTTCACATATATGCCCTCCCTAAGATGTGTATGTTCTATACTTTAATTATTATTTATATGATTGTCGAATAATCTTAACTAATAAGTTTAAAGAAAATAATACGAGTCCTCAAATTCTGTTTTAAAATAAATTCAATATATTCATCCTAAAACAAGGACTTCATACGCAAAGTACAATTTTATAAAAAAAGCCGATTTCTTTATAAAATAAGAAATCGACTTTTGGCTTAGTTATTGATTTAGTAATGGAAAACACCTTTTTAAGATAATTATGTTTATACTATAGACGTTGATCTTTCTGAAAGTTTAGTTGAAAATGATCCGCTTCATTGTATACCCCAAATTCATATCCTTTTTCCTTATAAAATTTAATAATTTCCGGAAGCGCTTGTAATGTCTGTGGTTTTTCATGCATTAGAACTACTTCCACATCTTCTGTTGTTGTACGCTTTACATTCTCTATAATTTGCTGCGGGTTACCTTTTAATTTCCAATCATTTGAATCTATCGTCCAATCCCAAACTTTTATTCCTGCTTCTACAATTTGATTACGAATTTCCTGCCCCTTTAATCCTGGTGCAGATCCATATGGAGGACGGACTAATTTAGGAGTTGTACCCGTAATATTATGAATAAGAGCTAACGTTTCTTTCATCTCCGGTACAAATTGTCCTTTTTTGTATAGCTTATCACTATTATGCGTCATACTATGTGCACCAATATAATGGCCTTCTTTTACTGCTCGTTTTACATTTTCCTGAAAACTTGTATTTTGCAAATTGCTACCTTGCATAAAAAATGTCGAAACAACATTTTGCTCTTTTAGTACGTCTAAAAATTCCCCAGTTAATTCGCTAGGACCGTCATCAAATGTTAAATAAACAACCTTTCCTACTGGTTTTCCATCAGGTCTTTTCTGTTTTGCCAGTGATGTGTCCTCTTTCTTTTCTTGTTGTTGCGTATTAGCTAGCTTAATACTTTCATTAGCTACCCCTTTCGCTGGGATAGCGTTCCATTTCCCTATTAAAAAGAACATGAAAAAGGTCGTTGCTAAAACAACTCCTAGAGATAGTATTGCCTTAGTTACTACATTTGTTTTTTTCTTATTTTGTGATTCTTTCATTATGTTTCAATCCTTTCCCTACTAATTTTCATACTCGTTATTTATACAGCCAAGCATTAACTCCAGCTGATATTTACAATAAATAGACTAATAGAGGAAGGTGAAGATAAAATGCAGATAATGTCGAAATTAGTTAAAGAATAGCGTATTGCATCCACTCTTTAAAAAAATATTTGTTTCTCTACTACAGTTAAATTTGAAAACTGCATATACATCCAAAATAAAAAATACTACTCTTTCTAAATAACATTTTTACATCAAGATAATAGCATACCGGTATAAAGATAAAATACAGAGATGGCCATACTATTGAAATTCTATTATAATTTTGTAATTGGAATTCATTTGAACCAAATGAAGAACTAGAAGAAATATTATTATGTGGAGGTACTCCGATGAACCTTGTAATTAGAGAGTTAGAAACAAATGATTTAGATAATCTCCCGGAGATTGATGACAGTTTTATAGTGAATGCTCGGTTAATTCTTTCTTTTTCCAAAGTAAATAGACATATAGCATATACAGTAGAAGACGTTCCTAGTTATGAAAAAAGTTATTTACAAAATCAAGATGATAATGAAGAACTCGCTTACAATGAATATATAAATAAACCTAATCAAGTCATTTACATAGCACTGTTACATAACCAAATCATTGGATTAATGGTATTGAAAAAGAATTGGAATCACTATGCTTACATAGAAGATATAACGGTAGATAAAAAATATCGTACAATCGGAGTTGGTAAAAGATTAGTTGATCAAGCAAAGCAGTGGGCAAAAAACGGCAATATGCCAGGTATCATGCTTGAAACGCAAAATAATAATGTCGCAGCATGTAAATTTTATGAAAAATGTGGATTTGTAATTGGTGGGTTTGATTTTCTTGTTTATAAAGGTTTGGATATTGAAAATGATGAAGTTGCGATTTATTGGTATTTGCATTTCAAATGAAACTGTTTTTAACATGAAACAAAGGCAAAATAAAAACCCCAATCTCTCTATATTAAAATTGAGAAACTGGGGTTAAGTTACTTAACAATATTTTTCATTTAAAACAGATAACTAATTAATAATCCTGCTGATAATAAGAAGCCAAAAATCGTATTTGTCATCGCTGTTGATTTCATTGCGATGCGCATATATCCAGGATCCTTTGCCCCTTTTTGGAAACTTTGAATTGCAGAAATTGGCTTTCTCAAACCTAGGAACATAACTAATGCCCAAGGGCTTATATAACCCATTAATACAATTACGGCAATCCATAAATACGCAATGAAAAAGGCTACCGCTAGTGTTACCACAGCTTTCTCTCTCCCAAGGAGGATTACTAATGTCTTTCTTCCACCTTTAATATCTTCTTCGATATCTCGGATGTTATTCGACATATTGATTGCACCTACTAAAATTCCAATTGGAATGGAAATCAATACACTTTCAATCGTTACAGTATTCGTTTGAATATAGAAAGCAATGAGTACAAAACATGTCCCCATTAACAACCCAGAAACTAATTCTCCAAACGGGGTGTACGCAATTGGTAATGGACCGCCTGTATATAAATAGCCAACTGCCATCCCAATTAAACCAATAACCACTAACCACCAACTACTATTCATACAAATATAAATGCCAATAAAAGCTGCTACGACATATAATAAAAGCGCAACTGTTAACACATTTTTTGGCTTCAATCCATGACGGACAATTCCGCCACCGATGCCAACGGATTCAGCGGTATCTAATCCACGTTTAAAATCATAGTACTCATTAAATAAGTTCGTTGCTATTTGCAGCGCTAAACATGCAAGCATCATCGCAATAAATAAAAGCCAATCAATTTTGGCAACATAAAGTGATGCCACTGTCCCTAAAATTACAGGAGAAAACGTCGCCGTTAATGTATGCGGGCGCGTCATCTTCCATATTAATTTAGCGGAACTAATTTCTTTTTCATTCCCCATAACTCTGTTCAATCTCCCTACATTTTAAGTATAAAATCGCTAGAAGTATTTTTCTATCTATTGTCTACTTCACATCCATTCATTATATCAATAAATGATTATCCTTTCTAACAAATCTACTTTTAATAAAGTAAAAAATTATAAAATGAAACTTTAATCAGTGAGGGCCCATCCCCCACTGATTAATAGCCCACACCAATCTTGCTTTTACGTGCATCCCGACACTCCCTCACATTCGCCGAATTTTTAAGGAGGGCGTCTTACCCACCCGCAAATATTGAGATAAATAAAAGAGCCAACTCATATGAGCTAGCTCTTTCATCTCTTATTGTATAAAAATTCAATAGTTACGCTACATTGAAAAACAGATAGATCCTACTTTTGTAGCCCATTAATAATGGTATCTATATTCCATTTCATCATTTTCAAGTAAGTATCTCCATCCTCACCTGATTTACCTAGTGAGTCTGTAAAAATTGTCCCTGCAATCGGTACGTTTGTTTCTTTTGAAACAGTTTCCATGCTACGTCGATCTACACTTGTTTCAACAAATAAAGCTGGCACTTTGTTTGTTTGAATTGCACTTACAACATCTCTAATTTGATCTGGAGTACCTTGATTCTCTGAGTTAATTTCCCAAATGTATCCCGTCTTAATGTCATATGCTTTTCCAAAGTATTTAAAAGCACCTTCACTAGAGATTAAGAAACGTTTTTCTTCAGGAATTTGATGAATTCTGTTCACTGTCTCATCGTGTAACTTTTGAAGTTCTGCTACATACTTATCGGCATTTTTAGTATAGAACTCTTTATTTTTAGGGTCTTCTTTAATTAATGCCTTCTTCACATTTTCAGCGTATAAAATACCATTTTTAATATTCATCCAAGCATGTGGGTCTGGTTCTTTTTCTAATCCTTTTGTTTCTAAGTAAATAGCTTCTACACCTTCACTTACTTTATAAACCGGTGCATCTTTCGCTGATTTATTTGCCGTTTTTAATAGCTTTTTAAACCATGCTCCACCTTCTTCTAGGTTTAATCCATTGTAAAATACCATATCTGCATCTGTCATTTTCATAACATCTTTTGGTAGTGGATCATATTCATGCGGGTTAGCTCCGATCGGAACAAGACTATGAATCTCAACTTTATCTCCGCCAATTTGCTTCACCATATCATATATAATGGAGTATGTAGTTACAACTTTTAATTTTCCACTGCCCTCTTCTTTTCCATTTGTGCTACTAGAACACGCTGTTAATGCAAATACGAAAATACAAATTACCGATAATAAAACATTTTTAAATTTCATTTTTATCCTCCAATCAATTATGACAACTCTGCTCTATTTTTTCTAATTTTGATAGCTCTCCAAAACAAACCTTGTGACGGTGAGAAAAAGAATGCCAATGCGAACAAGAATGTTGCGACAAGAACAATTGTTGCACCTGAAGCAAGATTGTAAGAGAAACTAAAATATAGCCCTACTACAGATGAAAGTGCACCAATACCTGCAGCTAAATAAATCATGACCCATAAACGATTTGTTAATAAATACGCTGTAGCCGCTGGTGTAATAAGCATAGCGACAACTAGAATAATTCCTACAGTTTGAAGTGAAGCGACTGTAACCATTGTAAGTAGAATCATTAAGCCATAATGAATCCATTTGTTCGGTAATCCATAGCTTTGCGCCATCGTTGGATCAAAAGTAGATACGAGTAATTCTTTGTAAAATAAAATTACAAGACTAATAATGACCACTCCGATGATAAGTGTCATCCACATATCAGAAGAACGAACTGATAGAACATTCCCGAATAAAATATGGTACAAATCAGAACTACTCTTCATAAAGGTAATTAAAATAATTCCTATCGCGAAAACAGATGTAAACATAATCCCTATCGCCATATCATGTTTAATTCGACTATTTTGACTTACAAATCCGATTCCAACTGCAGTAATAACACCTGTTAAAACAGCTCCTATGAAATAGTTCATTCCAATCATATAAGAAAGCGCTACTCCAGGAAGAACGGCATGTGAGATCGCATCCCCCATTAATGCCATACCTCGTAAAATAATAAAACATCCAATGACACCGCAAATAATTCCTACCATAACTGAAGTTAATAACGCCTTCTGCAGAAAACTATACTGCGTTAATGCATCTATAAATTCTACAATCTTCATGATGAATGTACCTCCGCTGCATTATTAAACAATATGCCGTGATTTACATACGCTTTTGACATAACAGTTGGTTCTAATACTTGCCTTACTTCTCCGTAATGAATTAAGCTCTTATTCAATAATAGTAATTTATCAAAATAAGATTCTGCTTTACTTAGGTCGTGATGTACTACGACAATTGTTTTCCCTTCTTTACGTAACTCCCTAAGAATTTTAATAATTGTCTCTTCACTTGTTACATCAATTCCAACAAACGGTTCATCTAAGAAGAAGATTTCTGCCTTTTGTGCTAATGCTCTCGCTAAAAAGACACGTTGTTGTTGTCCACCTGAAAGCTCACCGATTTGACGATTCTTAAATTCCTCCATACCGACTTTTTTTAGACATTCAAAAGCCCAATCTCGATGCTCTTTCTTCGGTCTTTTCATCATCCCTAAAGATGGATACGTTCCGATTAGAACAACATCTAAAACTGTAATCGGGAAATCCCAATCTATATCACTCCTTTGTGGTACATAAGCAACATGCTTTCTAGCACTTCGAATATCCTCTCCAAGAACTTGAACATATCCCTTATCACTTGGAATTAGATTTAAAACAGCTTTCATTAAAGTAGATTTCCCCGCACCGTTTGGACCAATAATTCCAACGAGCTTTCCTTTTTCAATATCGAAGGAAACATTTTGAACTACTTGATTCCCTTGATAAGATACAAACAAATCTTTAACAATTATAGCCTCATCCATTTTTTATGCATTCCCCTTTCTTTTTTTCGTATATGTAATTATTTTGCACAAAGGCAACTTTTAAACAAAAAAATATAACACGAATGTAAATCCGCATTTAAGTTTCCTTAGGGAAACTTTTTTATATGAGTCAAATTATATAAGCTAGACACAAATTTGTAAACTGATTTTTACTAATTTATGAATATATAATAAAAATCATTATCACTGTGGAACAAAATATATTATCTATTTTATAATTTTTCAAAAAAGATATTACTGTGAAAAATAAGCAATATAGTATAAAAGAGAAAGAATCTACTCATATGAATTGGCTCTTTCTCTTTTAAAATATGTAATACACTCTACAGCAAAAAAACTATGCTTACGGTCAAATCACTTCCAAACAACACCTCGCCGCTCGTATTCCATTCTATATTCAACTGCAGCTGCAATTTTGGGACTTGCGAACCTTTCCGTGATCCAAAGACCTAAATCAAGCCCTGAAGTAACTCCTCTTGCAGTAATACTATCGCCTTGATCCACAATTCTGTAAGGAAGAAGTTCTGCTCCATATTCACTCATTTCATGCTGCGCTAAATGGTGCATTGTCGCCTTTTTACCACTCAATATACCGGATGCAGCTAGTAACATACCTCTTGTACAAACTCCCGCAACGATCGTTCCTTCATTGTGCATTTCTCTAATTATTTTAGTTAAAGTACCAAGCTCTGCTTGCTTTCGTGCCCCGTTCTCAGCTTTATGATTCCAGCCACCACCAGGTACAATTAACAAATCTGGACGATTATCCATTCGTAAAAAATCATGTAGTTTCACCGTAACTCCAAATGAAGTAGTCACTTCTTGTTTCCGTTCACTTGATACGAGTTCAACCGTAAATGGAGCACCTTCTTCTATTGCTCTTTTGAGTACCTCAAAAGGTGCAAAGGAGACAAGTTCTCCGAAACCATCAAACAACACTATTTGTATTTTCATTTTTAGAACACCTCATATGGTTTCTTTTTGAATCCCAAATTAGGAGGATACATGTTATTTACAAATTAATAATGAAGATAGTCTTTCTCCCCTCACTCTATAAACTTCCAAATATTCTTCTAATTCCCTCTCATCACTTATTATACTTAGCGTTTTCTTCACAAAATCCCAATTCAAACTACCGGATAACCATAACAATGAAGAAAGTCTCTTATAATCATTTGAGGTTACAATATTATTAGCCTTATATCCTTCTAAAAATGAACTAGCAACAATTGAACATACTTCATGCGAATGTATTCCTTCTGTTCGAGAATACCACTTTATTAAAAAGGCTAACCCTTCAATGCGGTCAACATAACTAATAGATTCAAAATCCACAATTCCTTTTACCTTTTGACTTTAATCCCATAAAACATTCAAAGGATTTAAGTCTGTTTGTACGATAAACTCTAATTCACTCGTATATGCACACGCTATATGATATTTAGCAAGATCTATGTACTCCCGTAATTCCTTACATGCGCTTGCCTTACTTTCTAACATATCAATAAACTGGGCATACCCATCCAAATGTGATTTCTTTTGAAAAATCGAGCTTTGAAATGTACTAGAAATATCATGAATCTTTCTTACTTCCTTTCCGAAGGCTTTTGCGATAGCTTCTGTACAATGCGTAATATGTTTTCCTTCGATCCAATCAGACAATACAAACCGGTACTGTTCATCATTCCAAGTGACTAATGTAAATGACTCCCCTGACTTATTCTTGTTAATTTGCATAAAAGGCATTCCATGCTCACGTAAATAATACGTATACCTCACTTGCTCTTTCAATTGTTCATTTGATAACGCTCCAAAAGCTGGATTTATTATTCGCTTGCTATTCATAAACCGTGCGGAATATCGCTTTCCATTTACCATAATTTTATAGTGTAAATCTGTATGCCAGCTATTTTTATGTAATTCTTCTTCCACCATTAGTGTATGGATTTCTTTAAAATAATTTATTAATACGTCTTTTATTATGTGTTTCATCCTTTTTTCCTTTCATCTGAAAATTTTTTATTACATACTACTTTTATGATTACTATCTCGATTACTCTAAAGACCAAAATTTTATTCATTGTTAATGATCAATATTGTTCTATACATATTTAATAGAGGTATACTACCATTCTAACTATATCATCCTCACATAATATTCTGTATTTGTTGAGATAGTTGTTATAAGCCAATGCAATAGTGACTATATATAGAAAAAAGAGCCAATCCCCTATACAATAAAAGATTGACTCTTTACCTTATTTACTCCCCTGTTTCAGAAAATCGCTTTATACGCTCACCAATTTCATCACGAACACGTTGAAATTCAGACCACTCTTTTCCTGCTGGATCATCAAATCCCCAGTGAACACGATTCACGTGCGGCGGAGTAGATGGACAAACAGAATCCGCATGACTACAAAGTGTAACGACTAAGTCAGCACTATTTAAAATGTTTGCATCAATTATATCTGATGTTTGATTCGTTATATCGATATTTACTTCATCCATTGCTTTAATCGCATTTGGATTTACTCCGTGTGCTTCAATACCTGCAGAATATACATTCCACTTATCACCTAAATATTGTTTCCCCCATGCTTCTGCCATTTGGCTGCGGCATGAATTTCCTGTGCATAAAAAGTAGATTGTCTTTTTGTTTTCCATGTTGTTTTCCACCTTTGTTTTTAAGTTGATTGATCATTAAAATATTTACGTTTAAACCAAAAAGCGACATTTACAAATGCAATCATGACAGGTACTTCGACTAACGGTCCAATGACAGCTGCGAATGCTGCACCCGAATGAATACCAAACACACCAACAGCTACCGCAATTGCTAACTCAAAGTTATTACTACCTGCTGTAAATGCTAACGTTGTAGTCACCGGATAGTTTGCACCAATTTTTCTTCCCATAAAGAAAGAAACAAAAAACATCACAATAAAATAAATGAGTAATGGAATCGCTATTCTTACTACATCTAGTGGTACGCTAACAATCATTTCCCCTTTTAAGGAGAACATAACGATGATTGTAAATAGTAATGCAACTAATGTAAGTGGACTAATCTTCGGTATAAACACCTTTTCATACCACTGTCTTCCTTTTAACTTAACGAGTACAAAGCGTGTCAACATACCTGCTATAAAAGGAATTCCCAAATAGATAAATACGGATTTCGCTACTTCTACCATTGTAATATCAACAATAGCCCCTTCAATTCCTAACCATTCTGGAATGACTGTTACAAACACATATGCATAAACGGAGAAGAATAACATTTGGAATACCGAGTTAAAAGCGACTAAACCTGCTGCATACTCTTTATCCCCATCGGCAAGGTCATTCCACACAATTACCATTGCAATACAACGTGCTAAACCAATCATAATGAGCCCAACCATGTACTCTGGCTTATCAGGAAGAAAAATAATTGCTAAAACAAACATAAGTACCGGCCCAATAATCCAGTTTTGTACTAAAGATAACACTAACACTTTTACATCTTTAAATACTCGGCCCATTTCCTCGTAACGAACCTTTGCTAATGGTGGATACATCATGACAATTAAACCAACAGCAAGCGGAATAGACGTCGTTCCAACCTGTAATGTATTCAGTCCGTCTACTACACTAGGGAACACAAACCCTAAACCAATCCCAACAGCCATCGCTAGAAAGATCCATAGTGTTAAATATCGGTCTAGAAAAGATAAACGTTTCATTTTATTTTCCATCTCCTATTAACAACAAGAATTTTTAGCTACCTCATTTGAAGTCGTGCAACAAGATGGATCTTCAATTTTATGAACATCACTTTGTGCTTTCGTATAAAAGAACTCCCACTCGTTCCCATCAGGATCCGTTATCCAAAACTTATCTTGCACTGCATAGCAACAAGTCGTATCCATCTCATCACGCGCAAAGAAACCTTCTTTTTCTAATCGTTCTTTATGTACTGTAATTTCTTCAGCTGTATCCACTTGAAAACCAAAATGATTTACCTGATTTCCATTCACTTCATCTCGTACGTTCAGCGTGAAATTAAGTCCTGGCGTCTCTAATAAAAATTTTGCATAATCCGTTTTCACCTTAACTGGTGATACACCAAATACCTTTTCATAAAATTCAATAGACTTCTCTAAATTCGTAACGTTTATACCAACGTGAACATATCTCATACCTTATTCCTCCTCTTTATATATCATTAATCAATTTTTTTTGATTAATAGTACAAAATTTTAACAGCAACTACCTTTTCCTGTTTTTCTAAAGATACAGCATAATTCTTCTGATAATAAATTGTTTACTTCCGCATCATTTAAATCATAATAACTCCACGTACCTTTTGTTTCTTTTACAATTAAACCTGCATCTAATAAAATCTTTAAGTGATAGGACAACTTAGATTGCGTCATTTCAAAAATCTCTGTTAAATCACATACACAAGTCTGGCCTCGCTGGCAAAGTTTATACATAATCTCTAAACGTTTTTGATCAGCTAATGCTTTAAATTTTTTCTCATATAACTGAAAATTTTGTGCCATTGTAGTTCACTCTCCTTTCATCAATTTTTTTTGATATTTATAGTATATACGCCGTTTAGTTCTTTATGCAACTAATTCATCAAGTTTTTTAATTTTTAAAAAACCTTCCTCGCATTATATCTTTACAATTAAAAAGACCCTAGTTTATTCAAAAATGAAAACTACGGTTCTTTTTACAACTTAGTAGTTAAAATATTTCTAAGGAATGGAGTTTCTATAGCTACTAAAAAATATTAATCTGATGTTTATAGGGTGCTGCCCCTATAAACAAAACCCACCAGAAACATCTAAAATCTGCCCTGTTACCCAGCGACTATCAGAAGAAGCAAGGAACGCTACTGCATCTGCGATATCTTCAACTTGCCCTATTCGTCCGAAAACAGATGAATTCGTAGCAAAATTTCGTATTTCCGGATTATCTAGCAATTTTTCATTAATATCTGTCTTCGTATATCCAGGCATAATTGTATTCACTGTTATACCTCTTTCTCCAAGATGCTTAGCTAGAGGAAGTGTCATCGTATTTAATGCACCTTTACTTAAACCGTATGCAATTGAGCCTGTAAAACCGAGTCTTACTTCAGCTGACGAAATGTTAATAATACGCCCCTCTGCTCGTAGTAACGGCAATGTTTGCTGAATTAAGAAGAACGGCGCCTTAATATTTACGGACATAATTTCATCAAAAACTTCTTCTGTCGTATTTTCAATCGTTCCTTGTGTACCTATCCCTGCATTGTTTACTAAAATATCAATCTCTGATGTACCAACTTTTATTTGTAATTCATTCTTTAACTGTTCTACTAGCTTTTTGACACCATCAATTGAATTGAGTTCAGCTTCAATTAAGAACGCTTTTCCTCCATTAGATTCAATCTCACTAATCGTTTCATCTGCAGCTGTTTTATTTCGGCCGTAGTGGATTGCAACTAATGCTCCATCTTTCGCCAATCTCATCGCAATCGCACGGCCAATTCCGCGACTCGCTCCTGTTACTAACGCTACTTTCCCATCAAGATTCTTCATTTTCTCCATCCTTCCTAAATTTCCGTTTGATGAATGCTATACTTATATTTTCATACAAACACCAATAATTTTAAATATAGATTTATAGGCAATTTAGTTCGTTCACTTATGATATTATAGTTATAATTTGTGATTTACTTAAAAAAATAAAATAAGGTGGCTACACAATGCAAAACGCAGTAAAATTGGATGAAATCGATCATAAAATTATGAACTTGTTGTATGAAAATGCGAGGATTTCTGTTTCAGAAATCGGACGAATTATATCCATGACGCAACCTGCTGTAAAAGAACGAATTAACAAGCTTGAAGATCAAGGAGTTATAGCAGCTTACCGAACGAAATTTGAGCCTTCCAAAATTAATAAAAACATTCAAGCATTCATCATGTTTAAAACGAGCCAATGCTCTGATTTTATCCAATTTTGTAATGCCGCTCCTGAAGTAACAGATTTATATCGAATTAGTGGGGAGTTTAATTATATGATGAAAGTCATGAGCGATTCGATGGATTCTCTCGCTGCATTTTTAGACTCTTTAATGCAATTTGGCTTTTCGTCTCCTTTAATTGTTTTAAAGAGTGAGTTTGAGGAGAAATTGTCGTTCTAATAAGAGGACACTAAGGTAGAAATATCAAGTGTATGTGAAAAAATTCTTTTATAATATAATAAAACCAGCCATAGGCTGGTTCTTTTTTCATTCAATTTCCTACTAAAAATCCCGGGTATAATCCCCCTTCTCACTTACCCTTGATTCCTCTGCGCCTCTTTAAACTCCTCCTTCACCTTCTCTAACAACCCTTCTTCCGTAATTAATCGATACGCCGTATTTGCTAATGCTTTTGCCGATGTAATTAATGCTTTATCTCCAAGTTCTGAACGTGCTGCTTCTCTAAATTCATTCGTATGTGCAATTAAGTCATCTGGTCCGATTTTAATGTACGGATGGATTGTCGGTACGACTTGACTTACGTTTCCTGCGTCGGTTGAACCGATCCCTACTCTTTCTTTACGATTTACATCTTCACCTAATAGTTCTAGTTCTTCCGCTACGATATCGTTATATGTTTTTGTTACGAGTAATTCATCGATTTCATTTTGGAATTGATGGATTTTTACTTTTGCACCTGTTGCTAACGCTGCTCCCTCAGCAACGTTTCTTACTTTTTCTGTTACTTCTGCACATCTTTTTCGCGTTGCTGCGCGGATGAAGAACCTAGCTGCGGCATAGTCAGGAATAATATTAGGTGCTTTTCCGCCCTCTGTAATAACGCCATGAATTCTCACGTCTGACGGAAGTTGTTGGCGAAGTGCGTTAATACCGTTATAGAGCTGAATAACCGCATCTAATGCATTAATCCCTTCTTCTGGTGAAGCTGCAGCGTGAGCTGTTTTTCCGTAAAAATGAAAATCAAGTGGATCGACTGCTAGTGAAGGACTCGTTGTCGCTGTCTTTCCGCTTGGATGAATCATAAGCGCCGCATCAATGTCTTTAAATAAACCTGCCTTTACATAACTTGATTTCGCGCTACCATTTGGCCCGCCTTCTTCTGCTGGTGTACCAAACACAACAACTTCCCCGCCAATTTCTTCAAGCGTTTCTGATAATGCAATTGCTGCTGCAACGCTAATTGTGCCAATTAAATTGTGACCACACGCATGACCGAGTCCTGGTAAAGCGTCATACTCTGCTAAAAATGCGATGACTGGTCCTTTTTTTCCTGAACTTTTTCGCGCAATAAAACCTGTTTCATGTCCAGCTATATTGTGTTGCAGCTGAAAACCAGCACTCCCTAGTAATAAACTTAACGTTCTTGATGCGTAAAACTCTTGGTTTCCGATCTCCGGATTCGCATGAATGTCATGACTTGTTTCTATGTACTTTTCCTTATTTCTTTCTATACTTTCTTCAATTGCTTTTCTTTGTGACGCTACTCCTGTCGCTCCCATTTTTCTTCCTCCTTTATTTTCACGTAAAAAAGCCTCTTTCTAAAAGATAGAAAGAGGCTTCTGTATATACAGTCAAAATGAGCTTCTTTCTTATCTTTCAAGTTACCTTGCTGGAATTGGCACAGTATTCATAACGAATCCGCTGCCGAGGTATCATAGGGCCAGTCCCTCCACCTCTCGTGATAAGAATTTTCATAAAATTATATTAAATTACATTTATTCTAAGTTCATTCCAATTAAAAGTCAAGGAATTCATATCCGAATTTACCGAATATCTAAAAATCCTTTTAATACACCAATTGTTTCTGGTGCTTGCAGTCTTGCACATATGTACGGGAATTCCGTACTACCTTCAAACATCATTTGAGATGTGAGAGGTGCGCCTGCCCAGAAGATTTCATCATCAATTACAATAAACGGGAATGCTTTATTTTGTCTTTGTAACTTTACATTTTTCAGCGGAACTGGTCCGTCACTATAAACTGTTATTTGTGCATTTGTACGCATTAACGCTTGCCATACTCGTTTATCTACTTGTTTCGTACTTGGAAGTGAAATAATAATGTTTCGTTTTGCGGCTAAAATATCTTTTAATAGCCCTTTCGTTTCCTCAAGATTCATTTCCATAAACCAGCGTAGACGTTTCGAAATTTTCCGTTCCCACAATTGTCTTGATGTCGTGCGGTCATACACATCTCCATGACGTTCTATATGAGCTGTTAATTGTGATAACGCTTGTTTTCTCGAAAGGTTTTTACGCATATAATGGCAATCTGATAATTGAATGAACTTCCCTCTCGCCCTTGTCACTGCTACATTGACGAGCCGATGATTTTTATGGTCAAAGAATAACACGCCAGGTCGTTCTTGCGGATAACTGTCAACCGTATCAAAGATCATCATATCTCTTTCAGAACCTTGGAACTTATGAACTGTCGCCGCTAAAACTGGTATGTTTTGATATTTCGTTCTCTGCAACATTTCTCTAATACACGTCGATAAAAAACGTGACTGCGCCCTGTATGGTGTCACAACACCAATCGACTGAACACCGTCTAACAATCCGATTAACATCATTTGCATCGCTACTAAACCAGACATAATGTTAAAACGTGAACCAGAAGCAGCATCTTTTAACGAAAAAGCTCCCATTTGGCTCGTATCAAATAAAACACTCGCTTCATTTGCGAACGGCTGCAATTGCGCAAGTTCTTTACGCTCTGAAACAGACGGATGATCATATACTCTGTTTTTATAAATAAATGAATTCGTAAACTTCGATATATCCGCATGCATACGTCTTTGTTCCTGCAACATAAATAGGTTCGGATGTGCTTCTGATTTATTTACAGAATCAACAATCCCAGCATGGTAAAACATATCTTCCCCAAGCCATTTGCGAACGAGTTCATGGTTCGCCATCGCAATTGGAGGTAATTGTAAAAAATCACCACAAACGACGATACGTTTTCCAAGTGAAGCAGCTAATGCGATTTGCGGAACGAACGCCATACTCACTTCATCTACGACAACTAAATCAAATGTACGCTCATAAATTAGCGCATCAATTGCACATTTTGATAGAGTTGCACCAATTACTTTCGCATTTTCAATATATTCTTTTTCTACTTCTTTAATTTTCGCTTTTTGTTTTCGAAGATCACTTTCAATCTCCTGCATACGCTTCTTATCAGAGGACGTTGCCTTATAGGATAAGATTTTTTCACGAAGCTCTTGGCGTGTTTCTTCTAAGTAGAGTCTTTCCTCACCCCATGATCCGTTCGTCGTTTCAACTAACTTAGATGCAAGTAACGTTTCATGATTTCTTATATGTTCATGTTGACTATAACCGTAACGAACAATTTCGCCAGGCGTCCATTTCTTTTTCTTTTCAATTTGCTTCGTTACTTCACTCATTAATACGTCTACTGCCGCGTTACTATGAGCTAACACAAGTACCGATTTTCCTTTTTGATAATGAGCCGAAATAATACGTGATAAATTGTAAGACTTCCCTGTTCCAGGTGGTCCCCATACGTACGTTGTCGGATTGTAAAACGCGCGATATGCCAGTTCATTTTTTGGATTTTTCATCTTCTCAATATGCTTCGGACTACTCGTCCCATCAACGAGACGCTTTATACGATTACGTTTCAACTTATCTTTACGTGCTTCTTTCAATCGCTCTTGCAGTTGCTCTAAAAGTTGCCACGGTTCACTGTATAAAACCGCTTCTCTTATTTCACCTTGTATATAATCATTTAATTTCAATTCTATTTCTAATCCATGTACAGATAATACTTCTCCTGTCGCTTCCTCACCATCGAACTCAATTCGAATTGGTGAACCTTCAGGTAAGCTTACTTCCGAAATAAGCTGAAATACATACACTGTATTCTCATAATCTGTATATAAAAAACGACCGTTCATGATAGAAATTTTACTACCACCTATCGTTTTCCAATGTTTAATTTCATATGCTAATGCATAATGCCACTCTTTCATCGTTTCCGATAATGAAGGAGTTTGAGTAGGTGTATTCATCGTATAATCTCCTTCCTTCTCCCCAAACATACTTTCTCACTATACCATACAACACGCTAAAATTTGTAAGGTTTTTATCTTGCTTATTTTCTCAATTTTCAATATTATTTTATATATAATTTTCAGAAAGAAGGAATCTACATGCCAGTTAGAAGAATCGAACACGTAGGACTTATGGTTGCAAACTTAGAAACATCTATCTCATTTTATGAAGAAGTAGTTGGCTTACAGCTCATTAAACGTATGGGACACCCGAATCCAGACTTAAAACTCGCTTTTTTAGGTGTAGAAGAATCGAAGGAAACGATACTCGAACTCATTGAAGGCTACAATTCTTCTCTTCCGGCAGAAGGAAAAGTACATCACATTTGCTTTAAAGTGGATTCATTAGAAGATGAAATCGAAAAACTAAGAAAACACGAAGTAACTTTTTTACTAGGAGATGCAATCGAAACATTACCAGATGGAACACGTTACATATTCTTCGCTGGTCCTGATGGGGAGTGGATTGAGTTTTTTGAGACGGAGAGATAGAGTGAAACTTTACATCAGAGGCCATCCCCTCTGATTATTAACCCACATCGGTCAAGCCATTTAATCGAGTTAGTTTGTGGGAGGTGGAAAAGCATGAAAAAATTTTCTCGAATAGGAAAAATATTATTAGGTTTTGGCGCGGGTCAATTGTTTTGGGGGCTTATAATGCTTAATGGAACTAATTTATTTGAGCACACGGGTAGCACTGTGAAGTATAGTATTCTAATCACCGGAACAGTTTGTTGCATTGCATCTAACTTTTTTAGAGAACCACAGAACTAACTAATAAGTGAGTTATACTTCCTGTTATAAATAACTTTTTTATCAACATAAGGAGTAGAAACTGATGAATACAGTTTTTATTATCGTTTTTTGGGTACTTATACTATTTCCACTTCTTAATATAATCCTGATAAAGAAGTGGAATATAAGTCCCATTGATCTCATGGGGGTGTAACACCTTCTTTTTCAAATTCAAAGAAAAGTTTTTATTTTTCAGCATAAAGCATTATAACTCAACTGTTTTCATACAAAATTTCATGCCAAAAAAGAAAAGCGAGGATTCCTCATATCCCCGCTACATCAATGATGTATAAAATCCTATATAAGAGATACATAGACAAAAAAACAAGAACCCCTGTACATACAAGGATTCTATGAAAGTATTTGCTACCGATAATAGGACGTTATGTTAACTACATATGTATACGATATTCACCCGAAAAATGAGATAGTTCTTGTTCGACTAACTGGCAAGATAGTTCAATAAGAAAAGGACTTTATAAATCAAAAAAAGAATAATGCTATATGGGTTTCTTTGCCCATTCCTCCCAAAAAAGGGGGAATAAGCTATGGAAAGTATTGAGCTTAATTTAGAATATTGTAGGGTGATAAGTCGATGATAGGAATAAGTATAGCAACCAAGTGGGAATATGAAGCGACATTAGAATACTTTAGCATAAAAGATAACGAATGTTTTGGTTATCCTTATGGCGAGTATTTCATGAGAACAATTAATAATACTGAACTTGTTTTTTATAGTACCGGTGTAAGAAAAGTAAATGGTGTTGGTGGTAATCAGTATATGATTTCCAAATTTAATTTAACTAAAGTAATCGTTGCTGGAACATGTGCAGGAATAGATAATAAGTTCAATAATTTGGATATTTTTGTACCCGATAAAGCTGTTCAATATGATTGTACAGTAAAAGAAATTGAGCCTTTTATTAAACAATCCTTTATAGTCGATATTGATCTATCAAAATATGGAAATGTTTTTTATACCGGAACAATTGGCACCGCTGATAAAGCAGTAGTTATGTGGAAGGACTATTTAGAACTTAAAGAAAACGAAATAATAATAGCCGATACAGAAGCGGGCGCAATTGCTTATATCTGTAAGAAGAATGATGTTGAGTGCATTATTATAAAAGGAATATCTGATTTTCCAACAGATGAAAGTAACTCTGATAAATTTGAATCGAACATTGAACAAATTAATGTTTATTTAGAAAACACCCCCAAAGTTATGAATAAAATATTTGGCGAATATTTAAAAAAATTTCTTTAAATAAATTTAAAGTTAATAAAAAAGATAGAAATGGTCGATTCTGTATTATTCCCCTTTTTCGGGGGATGGGCAAAGTTATCCAACTTCCAATAACGAGAATTATGTAAATAAGCAGTCCATGTGGACAGCTTATTATTTTTTTGCTTAGCGTGCAAAATTCGCATCTTGTGGGTGGTACCCCATCGCTGTCAAGCTAAGCTCATACAACATCAAAGTCATTACAGCTCCATGAGTGCCCAATACTACTTTCTGTCCTCGGTAGGTGTTTAATAATTCTTTTGAGACTTTTATAGCATGTTTCTGACAGTCGATATTAGACTCTCCTCACGTTAAAGGAAATTCGGGGTCTAAGTTAGGATTTTTACTTTCAAAATATCTTAGCGTATAAGGGGATAGGAAACAATTCCCGGTATTAGGGGCCACTCTGGGATTTGATTACAAATAAAAAAGAACTTTATTCAAATCCCTTTAATCTACGATAAAGATCGACCTAACTTACACATGTAATTTTTCATATTTGTTTAAAAATCAAATATATATTCTCTACACTCCCCAGTTATCAGTAGTTCATGTATTTAAAAATCTCAAAAGGTCCTTTTAGATTTTCTGAAGAGACTTTTTACTTAAATAAAGTATACTAAAAGCCGTAGGAGTTTAATGCCTACCACTTTGTAAAAGGATCTTGATTCACTATAAAATATCCTCTATAGGTTTATTCTTAAAATTTACTTTTAACTTGATGTTGATGTGACGTAATCTTAAATATTTAGAAATTTAAAAAGCCCCCTAATATTGTTAAAGGGGCTTTACTCATACGAATGATAATTTTTATAAATAATTGCTAAATAGTGAATTTACATAAATGCTTTTAGAAGCTCTTGAACTAATGGGATTGCTCCACCTATAAATTTTAAAACTGCCATTGCGATTTCCATATTATTTCCTCCTCTTTTGTTAGTACTGGGATGTGATTAAACTTTATACCCTTATTATAGTAAACGCTTACATTTGTAACAATACATTTCTGTATGCAATATTGCATATTTATACGTTTTGACAATATTTGACCTCTATTAGTCATTCTTTAATGATACCATAACGAAGTGAGAGTCTTTAAGGGTTCTCCTTAATAGGAGGAAATATGGAGAAAGTGCAAGATATTTACAGTAATCTAAAATTTAAAAGTTGGTTTAAACAAGTATTAGCTGTAGGAGGAATATTAGGATTCTGCTACTTGGTGTTATATGGTTTCTGTTTTTTAGTTGATATGTAAATATTATACAACTACACTAGTGGAGTCTTGCCTACAGAGGTAAGACTCTTTTATTGTACTTGAGATGAACAAACTACATACAATAGTCTTCAGTTTCTCTTTATGGTTCCTTGTTCCTCTATGTTCTAGACCCACTATTCCCTATCATTGAAAGTAAATAAACTTCTATTTAAAAATTTCCATTTATATTAAAAAGCAAAGCATAAGTTGTATTCCATTTCGGTACAATTTTTTATCTTTGAAAAGGACTTAAATCTTATTAATAGATTTGAGTCTTTTTTGCATACGTTAATCTCTATATAACCATATAAATATAATATATTAAAAACAATTTAAATGCAAGAATACTTGTAGAGGAACCGCCAGCACTTCGGAAAAAAACAAGTTAAGCTAAAAAATACAATAAGCTGCCCATATGGACAGCTTATTTACATAATTTTCTTTATTGGAAGTACACTTAAGGCCATTTTTAACTTAATAGGAGTCTAATATCTCAAGTTTCTTAGCTAATACCCAGCTATTTAGACCTAAATATGCATAAATATTGTAATAAAAATAATTCCCGTTTCTCAATGTTTCCTATAATCCTTTAATATCTTCATAGAATATAGGCCAACCTTGCATTAAGATATTATATATATATTTCTTACTACAAATATGGACGGTATTATCCTTGTTGCAGTTTTAATTTTAATCAAGTCTATTGTAATTATACAGATTGAAATACCTATTCAATTTCAAAAATAGCAAAGGAAATGTATATAAAAAGATCACTTGTCTTAGAAACAAGTGATCTTTTCATTAGATATACTGCAACTTGCTAACAGCAGGTAATTGTTATCCTATTCATCTGTTCAATAGGTATTATAATACATTTTTTAGTTATATAGACGGAATTGTTTCTAATGAAATGAGACCAAAAATATTTCAAAAGGTACCATAAATTATTTAGTGCTTTAAAAATGCAAATTTGAACCTTTCGAAGCACTAAATCAGGTAGATTTTAATAAACTTCAAACTTTGTCTGCATCAGGATCTCACAATTGAGCCTGAGTAATTAATGCTGTCAACATAACAAAAAGAGTCCTGATTGAAACAAACTCTTTTATGAGTTTTTACAAGTATAAACTTTTAAACACATAATTACATTTCTATTATTTATTTTACCACTTGTACAGATGCTGGTTTCCACCCCTGATTCTCTACCCAATCAATATTAACCTTATATTTTTTATTACTTTGTTTATCTCGTACATTACCGTAGGCTTTATTATTACCATTATTTCCAATAAAATCGAAAATCAATTGGCTCTCTGGAACATCAACAGCATAAGAGATTGCTTTTTTCATCTCACTCCAATCTACTGTTCCTTCTTTAAATTTCATTTCAGGTTTTGCTCCTTGCTCTGTACCAATTGGCTTCCATGACGGATTAGTTTGAGGATCCTTTTCTTGAGATACTGTTTTTTCTTCCTCTTTATTTTCATTTCCGTTCGTTTTTACCGATTTTTCTACTTTTTGTTTCCCTTCTAACTGTGCTGCTTCTTTATCTTCGCTTTTCTTTTCTTCTATCTTTGCTATTTCTTTATCTTCAGTTTTCTTCTCTTCTAACTTTATTGCTTCTTTATCTTCAGTTTTCTTCTCTTCTATCTTTGCTGTTTCTTTATATTCAGTTTTCTTCTCTTCTATCTTTGTTACTTTCTTTTCTTGAGCAATTGCTTTCGTTGATGTATTAGAAGGGGTAAACAATTGGTATGTCACTATACCAACTGTCACTAATACCAAAGTAAATGCAATATTAAAAATTACCTTTTGACGACGATTCTGTTGTTTTTCTTGAAATCTGCTTACTTGTCCCATTCTTCAAACCTCCGTGTTTACTTTCTCCTCTACTCTTTATGTATTATCCCTAAAATTCTTAATATTTTTATTAAACAATAGAAATAAACTACACTTTCCATACAGGATTTCATATCATAATATAATTTGTGTTTTTTCAAGTATCTGACATATGTTATTCAAAATAGTTTAATACATTAAAAATTGATAAGCTTCTGCACTTAAGAAACCTTCAATTTTATTCAAAGGTGATTCCAATTACGTCCACATTAGATCTCCTGTAGAAAGCTTTTTAACAATTAAGCCTCTTCTTCCCTTATTTATAATTTTTAAATTAAATTTCCCTCTATAGTATAATAAAGATGTTTCGTTTTCTAATGGGGTATGTCGTAAAATCAAAAGAGATTTTATCTCTTTTACCTTCTTTTCAGAGTAAATTTCACCACTAGGAAATTCTATTATTCCTAATGTAATCTTTAATTCGCTCTCATCAAAAGTCCACTCTTTATTAAGTTCTCTTATCTTTTGTATAAAGCTTCTTTTGGTTTGTCCTATATAGAGCAATGTTACATTCTTAGCATATACTCTAGAGATTGCAAATATCCCCTTCTTAGAAGCTTCTTCCCTATTATAAAAGTCATTTATACTATACATGCCATACCACTTAATATGTACTGTTTCTATGAATCTCACCTCGTTTTTAGACAATATTATAATTTCTGAATGTTCAAATTATTATTGGTACATATGCTTGATTACTTGAATTATAAATTGTGCTTTTCAATAATACATTTTATTATTACTAATTTCAATAATGAAGAAAAATACAATACTATAGTTTAATTACAAAGCTGTATAAAAAACAAAGTGATGTCGTGCCACATATTTTCTTTTTTTACAATATCAAACTATCGTGAACACAATTTTAAAAGTTATGGAATAAAAATAGAAATGTATGTACATACATTTCTATTAATTGAAGAAACCTTCTTAATTGAGGTCGTACCCCAATTAAGAAGAAAAAGAGTAGAAATTTAATCTCTCTACGCTGTTGAAATTATTCAACTCCCAAAAAACTGTACATCTTCTAGAGATACTAATTTTCTAATTTTGATGTTTTTATAGTGCTTGAGCGTGATATTATTCAAGTTTTTTCATTGAGAATGCATAAATACAAACAAAACCAGTAATACATCTTTTCTGTACCGTACTGGTTTTGTTTAAGATCATCTTAAATTGTAGCTAGTTCACCGAGATTGCAAATTCCGATTTCGGTGCCCCAGCGAATACGATTGTTCCGTTCTTCGGAAGTTCCACCTTGTTATTGCCACTCACAATGGTGAAGTTGACGCAAACTCCCTTCTCATCATACACCGCAAATGAAGCATTTGATGGCAGCGTCACGGTCATCCTTTTGTCTGTTGCCGCTTGTGGAATTGTAAACCATTTCGCATGTCCATTTGCATCCAACGTAACTTTGGATGATTGGCCTACATCAATTGGTTTTACATTAGATTCACTTACGTATAACAATCCAGCCATCTCCATATATTCATTGCCGCCTTCTGTATAGAAATGCGTTTCCGTCGTATCACGACCATTCATCACGGGTACTTGGATCTGATGCACCGCGGTGTTCGGACCTGTAATTTTTCTGCCATCCCAATAGCCTGCTGGGCCTTCCTTGCGAGTAATTTGAGTACTAAGATGTTTCGACTGAACAAGATATTGAATAGAACTAAATTTCTCGTTTACACGATAAAACTTGACACCTTCCCTCTTTGCCCATGCAGCAGCGGTTTTCTTCGAAAGCACGTTGTCTTCTAGTTTCTCAGCTAAATAGTGAGTCATCACACTTTGCCCTAAACCTGGATGAGATTTATATGCGCTCTCCTTCAAATAAGTTCTTCCATTCTTCTCGGTTACGAAGTTGAGCTTGGAAGTACCCCCCTCATTAATAAAGCTTCCATCAGCAGTATATACATATTTTTCTTCTGGATTAGATGGTAAGAATAGTTCACCGTTCTTCGTAATTTCAATTTTGAAATGAGTTTCGCTATTGCCATAAAATCCTGCTTTCTTTGCTACACCTTGAGGCATTTTGACTTTGACCGGCTTGCCAAAGGATTTGTTCGGCTTGATTTCCTTAATAATACCTTTTTCTTTAAGCGTAGCGAGCAGCAATTCAGTTGCCATTAGTTGATTTGTAGAGCTCCGTCCACCAGATGTCAATACAGCCGCTGCTATTTTCTGTTCCGGAAGCACGACTAATATAGCATGTTGCAATGCCGTATCGCCTCCCTTAGCCAAAGCTTTGATCCCATATTCACTGAATGGGTATAGTTTTACACTATCCCAGCCAAGACCATAGTTAAAAATATTCTCGCCAGCCCCCGGCCACATTCCTTTTTTATATTCCTCTTGCTCCATTGCCTTAACTACCTTATCAGAGAGGATTCCTTTTCCCTGTCCCATAAATAGTTGTGAGAATCGCACCATATCTTCTGCCGTGGAAGATATGCCTCCCGTACCAATAACATTCACCGATTCAATTGGAAGTTGTCCTTGGTACGCCGGGTAATATAGTCCAGCCCGATTTTCATCCCTCCATTTGTTCTGCGGCGTTTTCGTATGATTCATCTTTAAAGGCCCTGTAAAGTTTTGATGTAGAAATTCAGTAAAGCTCATACCACTAACTCTTTCCACCAAAATTTCGGCCAGCGTAAAGCCATCGTTACAGTATACCGAGAAAGCACCAGGGTCCGCCTTCAAGTTTTGATTTGACAATTGCTGTAACAAGGTATCATGGGCATAGGTATCATTATCGTTAAATAAAAATGCATTACCGAACGTAGAACCTTGCAATCCAGAGGAGTGATTCAATAACATACGCGTTGTAATGCTTTTGTATCGACCGTCTTTCATCTTAAAATCAGGAACATAGCGGACAACAGGAGCATCTAAATCGACTTTTCCTTCATCGACCAATTTCATTACAGCCGCTGTTGCATACATTTTACTAACTGAACCAATCCCGTATAAAGTATCTTTGGTTAGCGGCTTTTCCCCTGCCATATCGTTCTTGCCAGCCTGACCCGACAAAATAAGTTTTCCATTATCAATTAGTGCATACTGCACGCTATTCGCTTCATGAGACTTTGTAAGTAGCTCCGCCTTCTCTGCTGCAATCTTCTTCAGTTCCTGACTAGCTACTTCTTCACCAGTTACAACAGTAGTCCTACTTTCAGAAAATGCTTTCGCTCCTGTTGGTAGAATCATAGTTATCGCTAATGCAGTAGCTAACACACCAGTTAGCTTATTTTTCATCACGGAATTACCTCCTTAAATAATTGATCGTTTTCATCATTAATTTGTTTAACTATGAAACTATGATAAATTTTACCCGTTTTTACTTTTAGACTACTTGCTAAATTCAGCAAGTAAAATATTTTTAAAAGGAGGAGGACTATCAGCTATAAGGCTGTTCAAATTGACGGCCAATGTATGCTTGCCTCCAAGTGTGCCCCCAGCAAAAGTTAAAAAGCCAGGAATGGTTCCTCCATGCCCCCATATCGATTCACCGTTTGAAAGCTTCATTTTGAAAATTCCAAGCCCGGAATCGCCAAGCTCATCTACTCCTGTAGGGACTGTTGTAAGCATTTGCTTTAGTTGCTGTTCTTTCAGTAATTTGCCTCCAAGTAAATAAGAAAAGAATTTGTTTAAATCATCAGCTGTAGAAATCATCTCTCCGGCCGAGCTCCCCGTACTTGGGTTATAATAAGTAACATCTTTTGGCTCACTTGCTCTGTCTAATTGGATATATCCACGGGCATGCTTAGTTCCTGGAATCACACTTGAATTTCCAGGTAAGAATGTATTTGATAATTCAAGTGGTTCAATAATTCGATTTTCAATCTCTTCCGCATAGCTGTTCCCAGTTACTTTTTCAATAAGAATTCCTAGTAATACATATCCTGTATTTGAATACGACCAACTCTTTCCTGGAGCAAAATCTGGAGGCATGGATATTCCCATCTTTACTAATTCTTCAGCAGTATAAGATTTTTTTGTATCCATCATATTAAAATCCTTTGACCTTGTGTAATTAGCGATACCACTTGTGTGATTCAATAATTGCCGGATAGTAATCTGTTTATCATCATATCCATTTCCTTGAATGACACCAGGCAACCATCTTTCAATAGAATCGTCTAGATTTAGGCGGTTTTCTCCTGCTAATTGAAGTACAACTGTTGCAGTGAACGTCTTTGTCACGCTGCCAATTCGAAATCGAAAATCTGTTTTCATTGGTTTCTTGGTACTTAGATCCGCTACACCAGCCGCATAACTCCATGTTTTTCCACCCTCAGAAGTTTTAGCAAGTATCCCTGGATATCCAAGTTTCAATGTATCCCGCATTGCCTCCTTGACGGAATTACGGTCTCTTTGATTGCTTGTTTGTAACGAGTTAGATACATTTTGAATGGACTCCGCTTTTACACTTGAGGTTAGAGGTGTATAAAACAGGGAACCTCCAGTTATTAAAAGAGCTAAACCTGTACATGTAATTTGACTATGCTTTTTCATCAAAATAATCCTCTCCCCTATTCATATTGTATAAATGGTTATTTGCTGTTTGGAACTAATCACACAGCTTTCTTCTTAACCCACTGCAAAAGGACGACATTGAATCTGTAATGTCTCTTTTCCTCCAAACAAGTCTTATTAATTGATTTGTTTTTTATAGAAATATATAGTATTTTTCTCCTCTCACTCTTCTTTACATTTTCATCTTACACAATGAAAATCTCTTTTTTCTTACCTCTTCCTTACAAATTCCTTACGTTCAAAATTACTTTTATAATTGATTATTTTTTATTTTAATAACATTTAGTTGTATTAATTTGATAGGAATTTGACTTCACATAAAAGTTTATTTATTTCGAAAAATGAATTTAAATACAAATTAACTATTTAATATTCAACATCTCACCTATACATGTCCTAACATAAGTTCCTATCATCTATATGTATTATTTATTACAACAGCTTTCACGCTAAAAATAAGATATTTCAAAAAAGAGAACTATAGGTATCTCAACAAGAGATTACCAATATAAACAATGTGAAAATGTAAGAACCCCTGTATTACTGCTGATTTCCCTCTAACTAATACAGTTTCAAACATTAGACACAAATACTACATGTAATGTTGAATTTATTACCTATTCAAAATTCTGTTTGTTCATTTTTTCTTAAAATACAAAAATATTTAACTTATAAATATACAAGCTATAATAGGGACGTCTAGGGATAACCTATTAGCACCTTAGAAAATATCAACTTTCTAAAATTGGACAAGATGAAAAAAACACTCACAGAAAGGTGTGTAATCAAAAAGAAAATTCATTAAAAATTCTTTAGTAGCAAAAGACATCGCATTAGCTATGCCTTAGCAATATCTACAATGTTGACGAGGTTATTGAAGCGATATAAAGGGATGGAAAACAGATGTCTCACGAATTAAAAGCAATAGTTTTAGGGGGGATTCTGGACATACTTACAATTTTTCAATCCTTATTCACTTAAATATACCCATCTACAATCAAAAGATTTTGAAAGCGTTCACAAACATTGGGTTTTAGATTCAATTAGAGAAGAACACACGATTTGAGGAACTTGTAGGAGATTCATTTTCCAGAACGACTTATATTCCTAAGACTTAAGAATAGGATACAAGGAGGATTTATTATATGAATGGGAATACTGCTAAAAAAATAGAATTGCAATCTGAAAATACTGTGATTACAAACGAGAAATATTTGGATCCTAAAAAGTGGCATAAGCAAGATACTACGTGGGCATTGAGCCTTTTCGGGACAGCGATTGGAGCAGGAGTACTCTTTTTACCAATTAATGCAGGTTCAGGTGGTTTATTATCATTATTACTCATTACATTACTTGCCTATCCAGTTATGTATTACTCACATAGAGCGCTTGCTAAAATGATATATGCTTCCAATTCTGCCAATGAGGGAATTACGGGTACAATAAGAGAGTATTTCGGAAATAAGGCGAGTATTATTTTTAACATCGTATACTTCGTCTCAATTTATACAATTGTCTTGATGTATTCAATTGCACTTACAAATACTGCAAGTAGTTTTATTGTGAATCAATTACATATGAAAGAGCCCTCAAGAGCCATTTTATCGCTTGTTTTAGTACTGGGTCTTATCGCTATACTAAATTTCGGTCAAGATATCACTGTAAAAATTATGAGCTTGCTAGTATACCCTTTCATAGCTTCTCTACTATTTATCGCAATATCTCTAATTCCTCAGTGGAACACATCAATGCTTAGTTTTTCAGATGTCTCTACTGCTTCAACCGGAACAGGTTATTTGGGAACGATATGGATGATACTACCTATCATAGTGTTTTCATTTAACCATTCTCCAATGATTTCGTCTTTTGTGATAAAACAAAGATCTACGTATGGAATAGAAGCAACTGATGCTAAATGTGCTCAAATACAAAAAGTTTGTTATATCATGACGTTCGTTGTTGTTATGTTCTTCGTTTGGAGCAGCGCACTGAGTTTGACTCCAGATGATTTAAAAGTGGCAAAAGAGCAGAACTTATCAATCCTATCCTATCTCGCTAATGAACTTAATTCGCCAGTAATTACGATTGCAGCTCCTATTATTGCTTTTATGGCTATAACAAAGTCTTTCCTTGGCCATTATATAGGATCATATGAAGTAATGCGTGACATGATTATCAAATTTGGTAAAACACGCGGAAAAGATATAGAAGAAAAAACAGTTAAGACAGTAATTCTTACTTTTGTCGTATTAACATGCTGGTATGTTGCTTATGCAAATCCAAGTATTCTTGGGCTCATTGACGCTCTAAGCGGTCCATTAGTTGCTGCTATCTTATGTCTATTACCAATGTATGCGATCCGTAAAGTACCGGTATTAGCTCAATATAGAGGTAAAATAAGCAATGCATTTGTTATTATTGTAGGAGTACTTACAATCTTAGCAAGTATTAAATCTTTATTCTAACTTACTAGTTAATTATCGTTATTACAAATCAGAATAACAAATTATCAAAACGAAAAAAAGTTGGCGAACGATGTGTACAAACATAAAAAATCTATATATATTCAAAATTTAATTTACGTTCGTCTATATTAACATACTAGGATTAACAAAGAAGCATCCAACAAATTATTATTAATCACTACATTTTCTTTCATAGTATGTCAACGTATAAAATGACACTTTCTATAGTGTCTTTTTATACGTTATAAGATGAATACACTAACTACATACTTATAATTGGAGAGCTTTTGTGAATATCTTCTGTGAGTTGGTCCTTTTCTTTCCCCGTTCATTTCTTCTTTTGAAAAGGTACCACTATATGGACTAAATATCATAAAATGTTAATTTTCTTTTGTTTGCCTATATATTCAATCGCCATCCAGCCATTTTTTGGTATGTTCGATAAAACGTTTTGTCGCTGGTAATGCGTGTTTAATTGAAGTAAGTGACAACCCAAGCGATCGTTTAGGTTTGTCTTCCAATTCCACAACCGTAACATTTTCGCATTGTCCTTGTAATGCGAGTTCAGACATGACACTGATTCCAAGCCCGTTCTCCACCATCGCGACAATCGCATGATCATCACCGGTTTCAAATTGGATATCGAGATGAACCCTAGCAGCTTCTAATACTTTCCTAACATCGTAACCACATGAAGAAGCAGGCATAATAAAAGGCTCTTTCTCGAGCTGATCGTACTGAATTATAGATTGTTTACTTAATGAGTGATTTTTAGGAAGGACACATAGCATTCGATCTTTTCTTAGTGGAATAGATTCTAGATGGCCCGACGACGGTAGTGACATAAAACCTAAGTCAATCACCCCTTGTTGAATCCACGTTTCAATCATTCCATAATCACCTTCCATTAATTTGATTTCAATTCGAGGATATTCCAAGTGAAATCGATGAATGATTGCAGGCAACCAGTGAATAGAAACGCTTGTAAAGGTTCCGATGCGCAAGGTTCCTGCCACTATCCCATTAATCTCTGCAACAGTTTGCTTCAATCGCTCATTATGATTTACTACTTCACGAACATGCATTAAAACACGCTCACCATTTTCCGTTAATCGAACACCTGTTTTATTCCGGGATAACAGTTGAAAACCATACTCCAATTCAAGACTTCTAATCGCATGGCTGACACCTGACTGAGTCACATTCAGTGCTTCGGCCGCTCTTGATAAGTTCCCCATTTCAACCGTCTTCAGAAAGATTTCTAACTTAGTCAGACTCATCGATTCTCCTACTTTCTCATGTATGAATTTTGTTCAAGTATAACATTACATATATTCGTTTTACTAATACTTGAATCACAATTAAACTAAGTACATAAAAATTTTAAAGGAGAACTAAAAATGAAACCAATAAAGGCTAATCTTATGATCTTACTTGTTACAATGACCTGGGGTACTTCCTACCTTTTTATGAAAATCGGATTGGAAACTGTCCCTTCATTTTCTCTTGTTGCATTACGCTTTGGTATTGCTTTTTTGGTTTGTGCTGCTGTTTTTTTTAAACAATTTCGTTCAATTCATTTTGTCACCTTAAAATACGGCTTTATGCTAGGATTTTTACTTTTCGTTGTATCTGCTTCAGTCATCTTAGGTTTAAAAACGACATCAGCTTCAAATGCTGGTTTTCTAGCCAGTTTGACCGTAATCTTTATCCCTTTATTATCTATCGTTCTGTTTAAGGATCGACTGAGCTACAGACTAATCATTAGTTCCCTTGTTGCAATGACTGGAATTGGTTTACTGACTTTGAATAATCAATTAACACTTAATTCTGGAGATTTACTCTGTATACTCGCTGCTCTCTTTTATGCTTTTCATATTATTGTCACCGGAAGGGCGGCTAAAGTTGCCAATACATTGCAGCTTGGAATTCTTCAGTTGGGATTTGCAGGAGGGTTTGGCGTACTCTCTGCCCTGATTTTCGAAGAGCCGCAACTTCCATCCACTAAAGAAAGTTGGATCGCTGTACTGGTATTAAGTATATTCTGCAGTGCTTTTGCCTACATCATTCAGGCGATGGCACAGAAATACACAACACCGACACATACAGGACTCATTTTTTCATTAGAACCTGTATTTTCTGCACTATTTGCATACCTGTTCATGAACGAAGTATTGTCACTCAAAGGGTATATCGGAGCATTACTTATTCTAAGCGGTGTTATACTTGCTGAGATAAAAGTAAAACGAAAATCTACATTATTGCTCTAAACCTAATCGTTCTTAACATAACAGAATCGGCAATTGCTGTCTCTGGTTTATATATTATTAGGGCTTAATCAACATTGTTTACTAATATTTGGTCAAGAAGTCTTGTAGATCGTTCAAATAAAAAATATCTCATGATAGTACTAGGTTTATTTTTTATGCGAGCCCCCTCACCATCAATTTAAGAATTAAAAAAGAGGGGATTATCCCCCTCCTTTTTACGCTTGCTCCGACTGTCGGAATTATTTAATATAACCACGATTCAATTTAGTTAAATTTTCATTGATGGTAAAAATTCTTACTCTAATATCTTTAACACCAGCTGCTTCAAGTCTGCTCTTGTGCATTTCCGCGTATTTTTCAGCATCTTGTTTTTCTTCAAATACATAAATGCCTCCAGCTTCTTTTGTTTCTTCATTCTCAGTCCATATTTTCCAGTGGAATCCTTCTTCTTCGTTAATACTATTTGCTAAATCCCAAAATCCTTTTTCCATTTCTTCACCATAAGGACCTTCAAACGGAAAATCAACTTGTAATAAATATGCCATTTTCACTCACTCCTATTTTTAATATAAAATTCATCGGGAATTCCTTTGTATAAAAATTCTTCCCATTCTTTTACTGATCATGATTCGAATGATAGTAATGTCTAAATTCGTATTGCTATTATTATTCAAGCACTAATTGGAGAATCCCCCTATTTGTAACATAATCACAAAACGATAGTAACTTGAACGCATAAAGTGAAAGTTTAATAGTTTTCAGTTATGTTTAAAAAATATGATACAAACTTACCCCTAAACTAAGGACAAACAAAACAAGCGCAGGTATTGCTTTCTTAAAAGGATCTCTCGCTAATACAATTAGAGTTAATGCGGCTGCAAGCATCGTACCGCCTAATAACAATCCTGCCCATAAAGCTACTACTGGAATCCAGATTCCTATCAACATTCCAATCGCTCCTACAATCTCAAAAGCTCCAGTTAAGAAATTAAAAAACGAAGGTAAACCAAATCGTTTGAATTCATCTGCCATTTTCCCGGATATAATTTTCGTTCCTGTCATTAAAAAGAACAGAAACAACACTATTTTTACAATATTGATGAAAATTAAAATAGTAATCACACCTTTCTTATTATTTGATAAAAACTCAGTATTGTTCAGGTAGTAGTCACTACCTTTATCCTATTTCCTGAGATTACCCGTATGGAAGTCGCTTCAATTTATATTACCCTTCTCAATATTAAAGGGCCGGAAATTACATGCTATAGCATATATAATTCGAAAATTTGACTGGTACTAAGCAAAAAAATGAACCTGAATCAGATATGATACAAAATAAAGTTAGCTTCCCATTCGTCCAAACAAAAAGTATATGCTATAGCATATATAATATCTAAAACAAAGTTTGTTCCTTATGAATAGCATAGCATCAATAAGGAACAAATATTAATAGTGTGTATCATACAATTTGTTTAATAACGATTGTAATACTTTAATTTCTTCCTCGCTCAAATTACTCGTAACGAAATGGTGAGCGTCTTTCACTACAGGCAAGATTGTTTTCTTTAATTCGTCACCTTTTTCAGTTAAAAAAAGGTTATGTGAACGCCTATCTTGGTCATTCAAAGCCTTCTTTACAATCCCTTTTCTCTCCATTGACTGTATCATTCTAACAACAGTAGTTTGATCTTTATCAATAGCTTCCGCCAACTCTTTTTGAGTAGTGCTCCTTTGGCTACAAAGAACACTAATGATCCCCCACTGCTCTGGCGTAACTCCATACGGCTTTAATTTCTTCGTAAAATAATTGGTCATTTTCACGTCAGTACGGTGAACAAGATAGCCTATTAAATCATGTAAGTTCATATATCACCTCTATAAATTAAGATATAAAAGGATATAGCATACCAGTCAATCATTCACAATGAATGTATTTGTTTCACCATATATATGCTATGGCACATATATTAAAGTAGATTATTTTAATTGTCAAATGATTTACCTATTATTTTTCGAAAACAAAATCGCCCCCTTAGATTATAGAAGGAATGACTAATTTGACGTATTTCTCCCTGTCGTTTTATGATATTCTAATAACACTTGATAAAATATGGTATCTACAGACAGTCAAACACCTTTAAAGATACCTACCCCAGTTCTTGCTGTTACAAAATAAACAGCATATAATCAGTTAATCACCCACATTAGCAACGCAAACATAAAGAAAAGGCATTCCAAATATAAAACACCTTCTTTCGTTTTATAAAGTGAAACTTTAATCAGTGGGGGTTTTGTTCATCCCCCACTGATTATTAGTTGAACCAATCGGACTTTTACGGACAGTTGATCCCCCACCTAACTTCTTTGCTTCCGCTGAATTTTGAGGTGGGGGTCTTACTGCCCGTTAAAGCGGGATAAAACCATCCAACACGCTGAACTTTTCAATTTAATATAATCACTCGTTTAACTAAAGAAATTGATTACGTGCATAATGCACTTCTGACTTTTCTTGCGAAATTTAGTGGATCATCAACATCTTCAATATTAACGTAAATCAAATTTGGATCATCACATAACCACTCATTGTGTATACACGAAACGATTATTCCTTGTTTAATAATTGTCGCAACAAATTCAGTGACTTCTCTTTGTAAGAGTGCTACTCGGCCTAAGCATAAAGCCCGTCCAGTTTTATTGTCTCGTGATTCGAATGAAAAGGAAGTTGTTACTCTAAAACGTTTTCCCAAGATTGTTGCTCGTATTTCATCCCTGTTTATTGTTGCCACGCATTTTCCACCGGCGAACCCTTCTTGGCCACCGATAATTTTTGCAAACTGTTGACAAATTAATTCATCATTAAACGCCATACCTTTAATCATCCCCCCTTTTACTGTTAGGTTATGAATGAATACATAGGTCTGAAACGGTAATGAATCTAATCTATTAAAAAAATGATGACAATCTACCGAAAGCTATTAGCTCAATTATTCTTGATTATTTAAATTAACTCGGCTATATATGTTAAGACATTTTTAAAGAGCATAAAAAAGACACCTTAAGGTGCCATTCTCCGATTTGAGAATCATATCTATGTATGGAGAAATTTAGAAAAGAGAAGCTTCTAACTATAATTTATAGAGCTCTTATGCCATTAATTACTTACATACATATTTCCTTATTTACCGGAAGAAGAATTCCAATTATATTACTTTCTGATCAGTCTCGTTAAAGCCATACCAAGAAATCCAGCGCCCATCCCTATTAGCCATCCATTGTGGGCATCACCTAACATAGACCCCACTCCTCCGCCAAGAAACATGCAGCCAACAAATACTAATCCTCCAATTCCCCAATTCGGCCGTTCCATAATTCAATCACACCCTTTCAATAAAACATATGCGATTAACTAGCTCAACTTTCTTGCATAGGATAGTTAATTATTTTACTTAGGTTTAGCACTATCAGGGAATTCGAAAATTTCTCTTTTTTATATAGACCATTCATTTGCCACATTTCTGTTTACTTATATTTTTTAAAAGAAGGTTTCCATTCTGTTAAATCCTGATAAACAAACGTTATATTGTTACATATTCCCTCTACAACTTCGTACATACGTTTCATATCACTAGTCGTAAATAATATAGATCCTTTGCGTTGAGTGCTATCTACAATAGTTGGTATGATGTCTCCCTCTTTTACTAATAGATCAATTAATACGACCTCGGATATGTTAGTTAACTCCTTATACTTGATTTCTTTTAAGCAACCTGGTTTTGGAATCAAGCTTAAAGACATAGCATGACATTTTGAAGATACACATCTAAATTCATCTATAGTCTCAGTAGCTAACGCATCATAATAGTATCCAAATTGGGATATGCCGGTTGTTAGTTCCACCATCTTCCAGATATTACCGCCACCTATTCTAACTTGAGATTCTATAATTATTGGCTTATTTTTTTTGTCTATCTTTACTTCTGTATGAGTAATGCCGTTTTCCATTTGCATGTCGTCCAAAAATAGCATTACTTTTTCCATAATTAATTGTTTTTGAGATTCATCTATAGGTGCTGGCATAATAGTATAGTTTATTATAAACGTATCTTCTTTAAATACTTCAGCTGATATCGCTAGTATAGAATGTTTTTTGTTATAAGAAACGGTTTCGACCGTATAAACTACATCACCTTCAATGTACTCTTCCACTAAAACAGGTAGTTGAATACCATTTTCTTCAAAAAATACCTCTACGTCATCTCCCGTGTCTAGCTTAGATACACCTTTACCACCTGCGCCAATCGGGGGCTTTATTATAATACTATCTTTTTTGTTCAAAAATTCATTAATATCTTTAATGTTATTGCAAACTGTCGAATCTATCGAAAAGTCTTTACCTGCTAGCATTTCACGCATCATGTCTTTATTGCGGGTTATCATATTAGCATTGTAAGAAGGCCCTTTAACATTAAAAATCTTTGCAATTATGCAAGCCGTATCTAATGCTGTTTCGTTGAAAGATACAACCACATCAAATGGTTTCTCTTTGAATAATTCTTCAGCATAGTATATAGACAAGGGTATATTTGTCGTGTCTAATTCTTTTTTATAGAAACATTTTTCTAAGATAGTCCCATCAAAATATATGTGTTTAGCGTACGATCCTATGTACGAAACAATATAGCCACTGTCTAATGCATCTTGTATAGGCTTTGTCCATCCCCCTATAAATAAAATGTGGGGTTTATTTTCTATGTCAGTTCCTTTTAATACCTTATGCATCACAATCATCTCCTCTAAAATGAACTCGTATATTCAATATCATTTCCTTTTGATACACCTCGTCTTAACAACGCCACTAAACACAATGTTGTTCCGAATCCCCCTATAAATAACGTAGTTTGAAGCCCTAATATAGAAATTAAAAATGCACTAGCAAAACTCCCCAATGCCCAAGCTCCCCAATTCAGCGTACGCTGTACAGCATTTACTCGGCCTAGCATGTGATTTGGTGAGGCAAGTTGTCGTATAGTTGCAGCGTAAGGGCCAAATACACCTTCTCCCATACCGTGTATGATACTTGCGGCTACTATACCGTAAACTGTTCCCATATATCCCATTATCGGTATAAAAACCAAACCGGTAACTGATACAGTAGCACTATAAATAAGCATTTTTGTATTATTAATTTGTTGACTTTTTTTCATGAGTATCGTATTACCTATTAAAAATCCGACTGCTGCTGAGCCTACAACAAATCCTATTTCAATTTCAGATAGACCCATTACCTTATAAAGGAATATTACTAAAATGCTATTTAATATGTATTTAAAAAAACCGTAAACAGCACCACAAGTTACAATCGGCTCCAATACAGGGTGTTTTTTGAAATATACCAAACCTTCATATATGTTTTGATATATAGATTTTAAATTTACGTCTTTTAAAGAACCTTCTGTATGCGGTTTAAACTTTGAAATAATTAATACAAACATAAAACAAACAAAATACGTTACTGCGTCAACAGTAAACGAGCCTGTTAATCCAACTAAAGTAATGACGATTCCAGCTAGCATAGGACCAATTACTATAGAAAGAGACTCCGAAAGTGCTAGTTGAGCATTTCCTTTTTTTAAATGGTCTTTATCTGTTACTATTTCAGGTAAGAAAGAAGGAATGGCAATGTTGTAAAACGTGGTGAATATCCCATTTAAAAACATGATAAATACCAGTAAAGGGAACGTTATAATATTTGTTACAGTCAGTATGAATACTGATAAAAACAATACTCCTTGACATAAACTACAAATTAGCAAGACATTTTTCCTATGAAAAATGTCTATTAAAGCACCGGCTACTAACCCGAAAATTAGATAAGGGACGAATATAACCCCACGAAGCATAGCAGCATTTGCTTCACTTGTTTGTAACACCTCTAATGCAAAAAGTGGCAAAGCTACTATTGTAAACTGAGTACCTAACAAACTTATAGACTGTCCTAGCCAAAGCTTGTGAAAATTAAAATGTTTGCTATCTTTCATAATATCCCCCCACTAAATTCATATTTATAAATTATCAAGTTAACGATATAAATAAGAACAGGAAAAACCTATATTTCAACTAGTGTCTGTACCACATAAAGTGAAACTTTAATCAGTGGGGGTTTTGTTCATCCCCCACTGATTATTAGTTGAACCAATCGGACTTTTACGGACAGTTGATCCCCCACCTAACTTCTTTGCTTCCGCTGAATTTTGAGGTGGGGGTCTTACTGCCCGTTAAAGCGGGATAAAAATTCGAAGCCTAATATAAAAGCGATTTTAGTTTCAAAATGAAGACTTGATCTTTAAAGCTCTCTTGGCTATTAAAAAGCTCATTTTCCGATTTTATGTCACTTTGAATCACCTCCAGCATCAGTATAACCTTGAAGGCACGCTGTTGTACGCATTTTGGAATGTAACAGCAAGATATCAAAGTTACGATGACAAGTTTTTATGTAATTATACGTAATCAAATCTGCACGATTTGAGGAAAAGAACAATCTGTAAATCTAAGGGTATCAAGTTTGAATTCAACTCGTCCAAATATACACTTGGATTGGAACGATACTTTTATAGCGATGATATATCAAGTTACCCTTTCCTAGGATTCTTCAGAAAGAACAGCGTATTTTTTCATATTAGGTGTTATTTTGTTTTGTTAGTTTAATAGCGATGTAGCACTCCCCTTTCAAAATAGTAAAGTATAAACATGAAAAAACTCCCAACAAATTTTGTTAGGAGTTTTTTCAAATACGCGATATTTATTTAATCTTCATTATTGAGTTCTATTGTACCTGTTCTAGCACTAACCTTTAAAATATTTAACAAATTATCAGGTGTCTTGATTTCTACTTCATATTCAAATTTTGATTGTGCTAAGTTATCATCTTCTAATTCGAATTCTTTTTTCACATTAATAATTTCTCCATTTGTATGAGCTAAAGAAATTTCACGAACTTGTTTCTCTGTGTAGTTTTCATTCTTTTTTGCATAATTGTAACCCATACCATAATATCCACCGACAATAGCAATACCACTTACTAAAATAGCAATTACACTTATAATTATTTTCTTTTTATGCTTTAACATTTTCATCCACTCCTTAATGATTAATCCTCTATTCCAAATCTTGCTTCAAGCGCATTTTCTGCTTGCTCTAATTGATCTTCCAGTATATCGTGTTCTTTTTCTTGCGTTTGATATTGTTCAACAGTTATCGTTCCAGCGTGATAATCTGCTTCTAGCTGATTATCAGATAGATCTATCTTGTCATCCAATTGGTCAATTTCTTTTTTTGCTGCTAAGTACGTATTTAAGTTATCTTCTTTTGCTCCAACTGGTTTCGTTTTATTTGCCTTTTCTACAATAGATGCGACTTCGTTTTTGAAATCTTGTGTTTGCTTCGTATCATTTGTAGCAGCTTGTGTTTTGTTTGGTTCTTGTTGTAGTTGAGCGACTTCTTTTTGTAATTTATCATTTTCCACTTTCAGTTGTTGTACTTCTGTATTGTTATCAGGTTGAGTAGAACAAGCTGTTAAGAATAAACAGGACATTGCTCCAATCAGCATCCATTTTCCCATTCTGTTTTCCTCCCTTTACATGTGCACCTTATCCTTGCCTTTATATTACTGAACAAACATTAAAGGAAGATTAATGTACAAAAAAATAAAGTGAAGGCTTTTACAGGCAGTTAATCCCTACCTAACTCCCTCGCATTCACCAAATTTTGAGGGAGTAGTCTTACTGCCCGTTAATGCGGGATAAAATGATATAATTAACTAGTTTCTAATCTTTCTTTAATGTTTTGGAATTATAGTGATACATATTAATAAGAAGAAAAGGAGAATGTTAATGCGAGTTCTTATTGTCGAAGATGAACAAGACTTACAAAATATATTGGTGAAACGATTAAATGCAGAACATTATAGTGTCGATGCATGTGGGAATGGAGAAGATGCCCTGGATTATATAAACATGGCTACCTACGATTTGATTGTCCTTGACATTATGATTCCCGGAATAGATGGTTTACGCGTATTACAAAGATTACGCGCGGACAATAATGCAACTCCTGTCTTGCTTCTTACAGCTAAAGATACAATTGATGATCGTGTAACAGGACTCGACTTAGGTGCGGATGATTATTTAGTAAAGCCGTTTGCTTTTGATGAACTGTTAGCAAGAATTCGAGTGTTAATGCGAAGAAAAACAGGAAATACATCTAATGTGTTTGAAATCGCTGACCTAGTGGTAGATTGCAATATGCATAAAGTAACACGAGGAGACCAAGTTATCACTCTTTCCAGTAAAGAATTTGCTATTTTAGAATATATGATCCGTAATAAAGAAGTTGTGCTGACACGAGATAAAATTGAGCAACATGTGTGGAATTACGACTATGAAGGTGGCTCAAATATTATTGATGTTTACGTCCGCTATCTTCGCAAAAAAATTGATAGCCAGTTTGAAACAAAGTTAATTCATACAGTACGAGGAACTGGTTACGTATTGCGAGTAAAATCATGAAAAGACTATCAATAAAAATGAGAGTAACCCTGTGGTATACGGGGCTAATTGTAATTATTATGGCACTCGTGTTAGCTTTTATTTTAACTTCTTCAGATAAAGTTTTGCTTTTTAATATGAAAAATCAATTAAAGAGCACAGTAAAAGAAAGCATGGAAGATATCGAATATAAGCATGGGCAGTTAAAGATTGACGATGATTTTGAAACCTTAGAAGATGGAGTAAATATAAGCATTTATAGTAAACAAGGTGAGCTGTTGGTAGGACATAGTCCAACAAGCTTTAATAAAAAGATATCGCTTAAATCCGATGAAATACAAACCATTAAAGACAGCAATAAAGAATGGATAGTATATGATTTTCTCCATAATGCAGGCGGCGATGAGCAAGTCTGGGTTCGTGGAATAATGACTATGAACCAATTATCTTCAACGATGAATACGCTTATCGTGGTAACAATCATCTCATTCCCATTACTTATTCTTATTGCGGCATTCGGAGGATATTTTATCACGCAAAGGGCGTTTCGACCTGTGCAACAAATGAGTGATTCCGCCAGTAAAATTGGTGATGGTAAAGACCTTTCGAAGAGAATTAATTTACAAGGTTCACCGAAAGACGAAATGTATCATTTAGCACAAACCTTTGACAAAATGTTTGAGCGATTGGAGACATCATTTGAAAGTGAAAAACAATTTACATCTGACGCATCTCATGAATTAAGAACACCAACATCTGTTATTATTTCACAATGCGAATACGCTTTATCGCAGAGGAATAACCCGAAAGAAATGGAAGAATCGTTAGAAGTAATTTTAAAGCAATCACGTAAAATGTCCGCTCTAATCTCACAACTTTTATTATTAGCAAGAGCTGACCAAGGAAACCATAATACTTTCCAATTTGAATGTATCAATATGAGTGAATTAACGGAAATCGTTGTAGAAGAACTTTCATTAATGGTTCAAGAAGCTTCGATTGAATTAACAACTAATATAGAGGAAGACCTGTTTATTAAAGCAGATCAAACATTGATGATGCGTTTATTAATGAATTTACTAACGAATGCGATTGCTTATAGTAAAGCGAGCGGAACTGTGCATATGCAACTATTCCGTGATGAAACCAACATAATAGGTAAAGTCTCCGATAATGGCATCGGCATAAGCGAGCAACATATTACTAAAATATGGGACCGCTTCTATCGAGTTGACGCAGCACGAACATCTTCAAACATCGGAAACACAGGTTTAGGATTGTCGATGGTAAAATGGATTGTCGAACTACATGGAGGAGAAATTACAGTTGAAAGTAAATTAGGAGAAGGCAGTACTTTTACATTTAAACTACCAATTGAAAAAAGAGCATAATTTATGCGCGTCTGTCGCTTCAGAATAAAGATTGATTCGAAGGCTCTCTTCAATCCTTATGTAAAAATAACTGACGCATTTTAAACATCATCGGTTTTATCATTTTGGACAATATATTCTGTTAAATTAATATACATGCGAAAAAACTATCAAAATAAAACCCCAGAAATCCAACGGTCTCTGGGGCTTCATTATATATTTAGCTCTTTTTGCTTTTTGTTTTGTTTATGTCTATACAGTAACTTTCGACTTATTAGAGAAATCACTAATAAGGTCAGAATTAATAAGATAAGTTGCATAAATGATAAATCAAAATATTTAGCACCTGTAACGATTAAAAGTGTAGAAATCGTGCCTTTTACAACGAAAAAAATAATAACCCATAACCCGCCTTTTTTCCAGTTCATTTTATATTACCCTTTCCTACGTTTAAATTCTTAAAATATTTAATGATAGTTCTTAAATGTGAAAACTTAATAGAAATCTATTATATTAAAAAAAAATTCATGTCTAATTAAATGCGACGATTCTATATTAAGTGAAAATGATATTCATTGTCAATTTTATTGACTATTTGAATACTTATTCTTAATCTCTTTCTACTTTGTTTCTTATAAGCAATACACTTTTGTATTCAAACAAAAACACCTCCATTACATTTGCACACTTAGTATGCGAATGCAAGAGGTGTTTTTTCATATAACATCAGGTAAGATTTCCTACTTTGTTTATTTCTAGATACGTAGCTATTTTTTAGTACACAATTACTGGATCATACGTGTTCAAACTATCATATACAGTTTTTGCAACATTAGGAAGAAGGTTCACACACCCGCCTGATCCACCTGTTAAATATGCATTATTTGCCCAGTCTTTTCGCCAGCCGGCATCGTGGAATCCTTGACCGCTATTTGTGAATGGAACCCAGTAATCTACTTTAACCGCATAATCAGCTTTCCCTACTGCGCTACCTCTTAGCGTATATGGTGTTCGTTTGTATAAAACGTACCAAACACCTGGTGATGTATCTTCACCCGTGCTATGTTTACCCGTTACTACATTTGTTGTAACGACTAATTTCCCATCTTTGTAAATCCAAATTTGTTGCTCTGCAATTGAAACTTCCGCATACGTGTCTCCGATGCCATTATTCGATGTTGTTTTATAACCGATACCTTCCTTCTCCCAACCATTTCCGTGAATATTAGAAGCAGAAAGCGACTTTTCGCCTTTCTCAAAGGCTTGTTGAACTTGTTTAGTTTCTTTTTCAACATCTAGTGCCCAGCCGTAGCCTTGCCCTTTTACTGATATGACTGAACCGGAATGCGTTTTAAATGAGAAATCTTTATTTAATGTTGATTTGGCATTATTAATTTCAGTAATTTTCTTCTTAATGTCACTCGCATCAATTGTAACTTTCATATCCTTTGACATAGAGGCATTTTGAATTAAATCTTTCGCTTTTAAAGGATAAACTTCATCCTGCACTTTATACTCAACAGACTGCCCAAGAAGATTCTGTAGTGCTTTCTCCTCTTTTTTGACAATCGGATCGTCTTCTTTAATAGGTTTTATGTATGCAGACTTCAGATAAATTTCGCTTTTATATTTTTGCTTATCGTAATCTTTCAGTAGACTAGTAACGTCATACTGTTTTCCTTCAACACTTTTCGAAATAACAATTTTCCCTTGTTCTAACTTCGCCATAGCATCTTGAGGCGCTTTTAATTTTTCATTCATAGAGATGAGCGTTTCTTCTACAAGTTTTTTCATCGTTTCACTACGATACTGATCTGCCTTCTCTGGTAGTAATGAATAATTTTCTCCCTTTGAGGAAGGGAAAAATGTCCACTGACTTTTTAATAGTTTCTTAACTTGAGGCAAATCTTTTTCCGTAAGTTCCGTTTTTGTATCTTTTTCATCTAAAATTTGTTGTTGATCAACATAGACTTTGTTTGCTAGTCCAGATGTCTTTAATTTCTGTATCGCCTGATCAGCGCTCAGACCACCAACTTTTGTGTCATTAATTGTAACATTCGAATTGAAGTGAGTTGCCTGATAATAACTCATTCCCCCAATAAGAAGTGCAATTACACCAATACCCACTGCGATAAACTTCCAATTTGTATAACGTTTTTTTGATCTTACTCGTTTTTGATCAATTTCTTCAACTGATTCATTTGTTGTATTGTTGTTCATCAATCTTTCCCCCGTATGCATTAACGTCAAACGATTTTCAACTAAAATCATAGACTAGTGTACCTTATTTTTCCTAAAATTTCATTATTTCCGACCACATTTTATCGCAATTTAATAATTAAATTTAGATTTTTTAATAGTACGATGCATTGAACAGCCCTTTACAAGTCATAAAGTGAAACTTAAATCAACCGTCACACCAAGAGATTTAGCTTAATATTCTAGGGGGAAATTTTTCTCTTTACGTAAAATACGAATTATATTATCCATTTTTATGAACATCACCCCCTAATTTTGTCAAAAAAATAAACGATAGTCCTTCTACATTTTTGATAAAAGGACTATCGTTTTTTCAGTTAGAGTATTTGTATAATCGTTTAACTTTTTATTTCCTGAAGGTCTAACGTGATGAAGATGATGAAATTTCATCTCCAAGCCTTTAAATGAAAGCATTATGTTTTTTATGGCAACCAAGTTTATTTTCTTAGCTTGATGTCCCCCACATATCCAGCAGCCTAAGATGAAATAAGAGTCTGTTCAACTAGATTTTTTCTAATATTTTTAGGAGCATCTTATTTCACCTCGTCATATTTCACTAATTGAATTTAAAACACATCCGTATGCTATTTAGTAAAATTTACGATTCGAGACGTAATTATTGCAGTAGCCAAGATAATAATAGCGGTTATCAAACCAGATTCTCCAATCCAAATCTCAGTTTGATCTCCTGTACTTGCACGTGCGAAAGGTCCTTGAATAATGGCATTCCAAGTGGTATGAATGATAACCGAAGGCCAAACGCTACCTGTGATAAGTCGTAAATAAGCTGTAATATAACTGAATGGCACAATACAAAAATAGATGCCAAGTACTGAAAGTAGGGCAGATGCTCCCTCTACATATAGACCAGCAATAACAATTGGAACATGCCACGTTGCCCAAATCAATCCGCTAATAAGGATTGGGCGTGAAAACTCTGCATCGATTAGTCTTGTAAGCATATAACCTCGCCAACCCATTTCTTCTCCCATAACTGGAATTAAGTTAAGCAAGCTACCTAAAACTCCGCTCAATACTACTATAAAAATGAAACTTAATGGTATCGGTAGATACTGAAATCCAAGTATATGATAAATAGGTTCTAGCATACCACCTTGCGGGGGCTGAAACCTCGCAATTCCGCTCAACCAGGCGATAGAATAAGTAATTCCACAAATAATCATAGGTATTAGCAGCGCAAAACCAATCCCCTTCCATATCTTTAAGTTACCGAGACTAAAAGATACATCTTTAAACCCTTCTTTCAATATTATGCGAGTCAAAATAGAAGAAAATGCTGGGGTAAACATATATACCACAATAAGTGGCATACTTTTAGTAATCATTACTAGTACATTTAGGATAATAGAAGTAATGGTTAAGATACTTAGAAAGAGTTGAAGTCCTATTTTAGCACGTTGGATTTTATCTTTATTGTGGAATGCTTCTCCGTGTAATAACATTGTAATCCGCCCTTCCCCTTTTATTCATTTGTTTATCAAATTTACTTCCTGTCATTTCAACAGCTACAACTTAGAATAAAAATATTTTGACATACAGATCATTCATCTTTAAAATCCCTCCCAAATTCATAATCTAGTCTTACTTGCGATTCAACAATTTAATTATTATTTATAAACTGTCATAGCCGATAGTACAAAAGTGTAATGATTAACCTATGACTTGTGTCAATTAATCTTATGACAATATGTAACTAGAAAATATGATATGGAATAAATAACAATTGAATTAAGGCAATTGATTCGTGCAAGTACATGAATCAATCTTGCTTTTGAAAATAATTCAATTGAGGTGGGCAAAAATGAATAAGAAAAGAATGATTGCAATGGTTAGTACAGCTTTATTAGTCACAGGATGTGTGGAAGTAGGAAACGCTCAAACAGTAGCAGTCGAAAATTCAGGTCAATCAGTCCAAAAAAATATAGTTAAATCCATACAATCACAGGCTAACCCATTAAAAACGATAGAGCCGTCAAAACCATTTGAAGATCTAAGACCACTTAAGAAAATGATTGGGAGCGCGCAATATGTAGGATTAGGAGAGAATACTCATGGAAGCTCTGAAATTTTTACTATGAAGTTTCGCCTTGTGAAATATTTGGTTACTGAGATGGGTTTTACGAATTTTGCAATGGAAGAAGATTGGGGAAACGGCTTAAAACTAAATGAATATATCCAAACAGGAAAAGGAAACCCTAGGGAATTTTTAAAATTGTTATATCCTACTGATGAAATTATAGCCATGATTGAGTGGATGAAAGATTATAATGCTGATCCATCCAATAAAAAAAAGATCCAATTTATTGGGCTCGACTTAAAAACGTTGGACCAAGATAGCTTTAATAAAGTAATTGATTATGTAAGAGTGCATCGACCAGATTTGCTGGCAGAAGTAGAAGAAAATTATAAAGAATTGTCTTCTTTTACTGGAAGTATACAGGAATATATGAAACTTGCTCCTGAAAGGAAAGAGAAGTTTAAAGCAAACGCTGAGAGAGTAGCCCGATTACTAAAAGATGAGAATGAGCAAGCCAACATAGAAATAATTCCATCCGAGTACATCTGGGCGAAAGCAACGGCAAGTGCAATAGAGAAATTTACCACAATGCTACTTCCTAACGACTATCCAAGTATGATAAAGCTACATGAGCAATACTTGGCCGATCATGCGATGTGGGCACAAGAGACATTTGGTGGTAAAACGATGGTATGGGCACACAATATTCATATAGCTAAAGGAATTATCGATGAGAAATTATACCCTTATGTTGCGGGGCAATTTTTGAAGGAACGTTTAGACAATAATTATGTCACAATTGGTAGTACAACTACGGAGGGGAATTTTACCTTATACAGCGAATATGATCCTTCCACTGGAGGTAAGATTACAACCGACACTATTCCACAAGATGTAAAAAGTTTCAATTATACTCTCGGAAAAGTGCCATATAAAATGTTTTTATTGGATAACCGTCACCTTAAAGGACAAGCAGAAAAATGGGTTAAAGCAAAAAGACCATTACTAAGTATAGGGGGACAAATCCTCCCGAACAGTTCGGTGTACTTTGATACTTCATTGCTTGAGCAATTTGATATTATTTTTCATATTCGAAAAACAAGTCCATCTCATATTAAATAAAAGTACAAAACAATCCCGTTCTTGCAGATGTAAGAACGGGATTGTTTTGTGGTGGATTAATAAAAGCATCTTTTTTAACCAGAAGTAAGCTGCTCTCCCCTTTTTAACATCATTTAGAACTGTCATATGACACTTTTACACTAGTGAGAATGACAAAAAAAGCAGTATGATGCGGTTATTACATAGATAGGAGCGATGAACTTTATGAAATCAAGATTCATCCAGAATGGTTATTTTTTATTGCTAACTTTCGTTACAGGATTGTTTTATTTTTATTTTTATCTAATAGCTCTGCTATTTAGTTTAACCCTTTCATTTACTGTTGTTGGAATTCCATTAATTATGCGTGTACTACAGACTACCACACCCTTTATCCAATTCGAGCGCATACAGACGAAAATTTATACAGATATTTCAACAGACTCTTACGATAGAAGTATAACAATGGATACATCGAACTGGGCTCAGGTGAAATTAGTGCTTACAGATCGTCGCACTTGGTGTGCTATCTATTGGTTAATGCAGAAATTTGTGATTGGCATTTTCAGTCTCATTAGTGCAATCATTTTTTACGTAATGCCACTTATGTTCTTGTTGGCACCACTACTGTATCGATACATCGAGATGAACATTATATTCATACAGATAGATACTTTTGCCAAGTCACTCTTTGTAATGTTTATGGGTATAGTATTTACCGCCATAAGTATTAGAATAGTAGAAGGTTTGACAAAGAAAATTGGAGGCTATACACGTAGTATGATTCGGCAACTAAATCAATAGCAGTTTGCAGTCTGTGAGTAGTATCGCAGGTTTAAATTAAAAAGTATAATAAGGTATGAAGGATTAAATTATAATATATGAAGTAAAAAGGTAGGCTATTTAGGGGGTAAATGACTTGTTAGATATGGTTAAGTATTGGTTTTGGTATGATTGGATTATGTTAGGGATACGTCTACTTACTAGTGTATCTATCATTCTAGCTACATTAAATTTTCAGGATGGTTTAACATTACCACTTTGGATTATTATTCTTTGGGAAATTATTGCCTTCTCAATTCCATGGGTAGCCTTACTATTCAATTATAAATATTATTTGTTCACAGAAATACTGCTGTATGGTGGACTATGTATATATTTAACCTCATTATTTCCAGGAGCTTACAACACATTTCTTATATCAGTGTTTCTAATTGCTGCGAATAGTAAGCATTTGTCCTATTATTGGACAGCTCCAATAACAGTTTTTATAACAACTGGAATTTTCTATGCAGTTGCGCCAAGTAATAGCTATTGGGTTATGGTCACCTATTATGGATTCGCGTATGTAATGGGCTTCGCTTTTCATTTATTAATCGTCAATCATAAGCAAAATGAAGCGATTCGTAAACAAAACGCGGTACTTGAGCAATATATGTCTCAGATTGAACGCATTACACTGGCAGAGGAACGAAACAGACTGTCGAGTGAGCTTCATGATACTGTTGGTCACGCCTATACTTCTATTATTATGGGAATGGAAACGTTGCGTACCGAACTTGCTACTGAAACGGGTATACAAAGGCTAGATTCTCTGCTTGAAATGGGACGTAAAAGCATCGAGGACGTGAGAGGTTACCTACATCAAATGGATTCTCCGTGTCAATCGCCTTCCTTAATTCAATCTCTACAAAATCTTGGAGCCGAATTTCAGGAGCACGCTCAGGTAAATGTAAGTTTTCGGGCATACGGAGAGGAATATGAATTATCTCGGCAAGCGAAAATCGCGTTCATTCGCTGCTTACAAGAATCTCTTACAAATGCAGTACGTCATGGTCAAGGGACTGAAATTATAGTTACATTGCAGTTTGAACAACAATATACGAGATTAGAAGTTCAAGATAATGGAAAAGGAAATGTAGAATGGCAAGAAGGCTTCGGTATGAATGCGATGAAAGAGCGGGCAATGAATTTGCAAGGTCAATTGTCTGTATATACAAAGCCAGATGAAGGAATGCTTGTTACATGTACCATACCGCGACAAACTGAAATAAAAGATGGACTTATTCGTTTGTTAATTGTAGACGACCAGCCATTTGTTCGGGAAAGTTTGAGGACACTACTCGATAGATATGAAGATTTAAATGTAATCGGTTTGGCCGAGGATGGCAATGAAGCCATCGATTTGTGTGGGCGCCTTCAACCCCATGTTATACTTATGGATTTAGATATGCAGCACATGGATGGAGTCGAAGCAACCAAAAAGATTAAGCAACAATGGCCACATATCCGCATATTGATTTTTACCACTTTTCAGGATACCGAACAGGCGTTGGAATCGCTTCGCAACGGTGCGGATGGTTTTTTACTCAAATCTATTGAAACATTGGAGCTAGCTAATACGATCCGACTTATTCACAAAGGTGGGACACTGATTGATCAGGGAATGTCTCACAAAATATTTGAGAAATTTGATGAGCAAAAAGAGACACCACAATCAAAAGCAACCGCTTATGAGCTAACAGCTAGGGAGATAGAAATATTGCAACTAGTAGCCAAGGGACTTCGATACACTACCATAGCATCAAGGTTATATTTATCGAATGGTACGGTCAGAAATTATGCTTCCACAGCTTATACAAAGCTAGGAGTCCGCAACAAAGAAGAAGCTGTGCAAAAGGCTCTAGAAATTGGAATTATTGAATAAAAAAATGTTTTTTGTTTCTTTACAGCAAGGTAAAATGTAGTTACAAGGTACAGTAAAAGATAAAGTGAAACTTTAATCAGTGGGGTTTGTTCATCCCCACTGATTATCAGCCCTCACCAATCGTGCTGCCCGTTAATGCGGGATAAACAACATCATTACATTAATCTTTTTTAGGGAGTACAATTCCTTTAAATAATTGAACAGTAATCCAGTAATACATCGAGTAAATTACTACAAAAATAACAAGTGGTAACCAAATGCGAGAGTACGGATCGATTACAAGAGGGCTAAACATGTTCATACCAACTAATATATGAGTAATCCCTACAATTGCTGGGAATAAGAATATTAAGAATAACTCTTTATAAATTGATTTTGTTAATAACTCTCGGCGAACACCAATTTTATGAAGCATTTGATAACGTGTTACATCTTTTGATGCTCCCGACAGAACTTTAAACATTAAGCAGCTTGCCATCATTGCTAAAAATGCAATTCCAACGAAGAAACCCATAAACATTAGTCCGCTGGCAAAATCATGACCCATAATATATGCTTGATACTTACTATCCAATTCTTCCGCTTTCACATTTTTATATTTTGCTATTTGTAATTCATCAAGTTTTTTCCATTCTTTTATGTATGATCCAAAATCATCTGTTTTCCCCATAAACACAATACTTTCTTTACCCTTCAATCCATTGTATATGTTATAATCTACAATTTTCATTTCATAATCAGGATATAAATAATTGGGCTGGATTGTTCTGAAAGCCTGAATCCATTGTTTTGTGTCTGTCTCTCCTTCAGCCCGTTTTATTGAAAATGCACCAATGGGTAATTCCTCTGAAACTTTCTCTATTTTCATACCTTGTATGAAAGGGCGATTTTTCTCTACATCTTCTTTAAGATAATAAACATACTTATCATCCACTTTGTAATGATATTCTAGTTTTTCTTGAAATAAGATACCACCCAAAATTGTCTTTTCTTCCGCTGTTGGATTATGAATGACTGAATCGTAAATTTCTCTTTGCTCTGTCATTTTTAGGATGTTGTTTTTAAATGCCATACCACAAGCAATTCCACCAGCACCAAGAGCCACTAAGATTGCTACTGTTGCAAGCACATTTGTTAGACCATTAATGCGGAAATTTAATTGTGCAAAAGTAAAAGCATTGAGGCCTTTTTCACTACGTTTTTTATTACTCTTTAGCTTGTTAATCATAACTGGGAGAAGTGATCCGAATATAAGGTAAGTACCAACGGTTGCTGAGATTAATCCAACGGCCATTAATCCCAAAACAATTAGCGAATTTGCATATGATATATAAATAAGTGATGCATAACCAATACCCAATAAAAGAATACCAAGGAATGCAACTACAACTGTCATTTTTCCTTTAATGGCAACACGTTCTGTTTGTTCATCAGCATGTACAAGTTGCAGTACAGAGATACGAGATAATTTAATACTATTCATAATTGCAGATAATACAAAGAGTGCAAAGAAGAAGATGCAAGTAATAGCTATAGATGGCAAATAAAATGCTTTATAACCTTCACCAGCAAACTCGAGTTGTTTCATTAATAGCTGACCGATACCTTCTGCAAGTCCTACACCAATTGTAATTCCAATCAAAAGAGAGGTGGCACCTAATATGATTGTTTCGATAAACATAAGTAATGTAACTTTATGCTTTTTTGCTCCTAACATCATATACATACCAAATTCTTTTTGACGAAGAGCTGATAAGAAAGAGTTTGCATATAAAATATAGAAAAATGTGATAATCGCTAACAAAACGGAACCAATTTTAAAGACAGCCACAATATCCCTAATAGAAGAGTTAGATTCAAGGAACGTTTTATTGGATGCTAGCGTTTGAAACATATAAAAAGTTGAAATAGAGACAATAAGACCAACAAGTAAAACAATGTAATCTTGCAACTTACTTTTTAGGCCTGACATAGAGAGCTTAAATAACATGATTGAACTTCCTTCCTTACGCTTTTTGTGTGCCTAAGTTTGCAAGCACATCTAAAATTTCTTTATAGAATTCTTCACGGGTACTACCGCGATGAATTTCTTTATATAACTCACCATCTTGAATGAATAAAATACGTTGACAGTAACTTGCGCTGTAAGGATCATGCGTAACCATCATAATGGATACACCTTGCTCTTTATTTAAGCTTGTCATGGCATCAAGTAAGCTCGTTGCATTTTTAGAATCTAGAGCTCCAGTCGGCTCGTCTCCCAAAATAATTGCTGGTTCATGAACTAACGCACGTGCTGCTGCGGAACGTTGCTTTTGTCCACCAGATACTTCAGAAGGATACTTTTGAAGTATCGCTGTAATGCCTAACATATCAGCTACCTTTTCTACTTTCTTTCCAATATTACGAGATGAAACACCTTGAAGTGAAAGTGGAAGTGCAATGTTCTCATAAATAGATAAGTTCTCTAATAAATTAAAGTCTTGGAAAATGAACCCTAACTTTTGTGAACGGAAATCAGAAAGTTCACCTTGCTTCATTTTCGTAATATCCGTTCCTGCAA
>NZ_JAKUDW010000021.1:0-74357 GCF_022662595.1 Bacillus cereus group sp. BfR-BA-01524
AAAAAGTATTGTATCTTTATTAATTGGTATTGCAATTGATAAGAGCTATATAAATGATATACATACACCGATTACAGAGTGGATTGAAAATGTACCTGGGGAAAAACATGATTTGACGCTTTATCACTTATTAACAATGACTACTGGTGAGGATTGGAAAGAGTTTGGAAATGGAGTAGTATTCCCAAATGACTTTGTAGAATCAGAGAACTGGGTGCAGTACATATTAGAAAAGCCAATAATTGAAGAACCCGCTACAAAAATGAATTATAATTCAGGTTCTTCTCATTTACTGAGCTATATTATTCAAGAAGCTACTGGAATGTCGACAGAGCGGTTTGCAAAGAAATATTTATTTGATCCATTAGAAATTAACGAATACGAGTGGCAACAAGATCCGCAAGGTATATATGTCGGCGGCTTCGGTATGAAAATGAAATCTACCGATTTATTAAAATTAGGAAAGTTATGTTTGCAAAATGGATATTGGAATGAAAAAGAAATTGTATCAGCGAAATGGTTAGAAGAGTCAAGTAGGGCTCTATTTGAAACATATGAACATGTCGGTGCATATGGATATCACTGGTGGGTATTACATAACGGAAGATTTCACATACCGTATTGTATATATTTTGCTATGGGATACGGCGGACAATACATCGTTATCATTCCTCAGTTAGAAGTAGTAGCTATTATAAGTAGTCATATGCCAAAACGTGGGCTCGTTCCATTGAAATTATTTATTGAGCATGTACAGAATAATTCCGATTATATATAAGAAAAGGAGGGAATGTATGAAGGATGAAAAAATTTTATCTTTATTTAGATTATGTTTAAGTCTTCTAGTGTGTAGCGCCATTGTTACGCAATTCATAATTAGGGCACAAGTGAAGCCGTTTAATCCAGTTAACTTTTTTAGTTTCTTCACCATTGAAAGTAATATTTTAGTTGCATGTATTCTCCTTTTAAGCAGTATCGGAACAGCTACATTTGGTCGCTCAGAACAGTTTAGTATACTTCGTGGTGCGGCAACGGTATACATACTTACGACAGGACTCGTTTATTTTTTGTTACTAAGAGGATTAGAAGAGTCACTTCAAACGGCAATACCATGGGTAAATACTGTGCTACATTATATCATGCCGATTGCAATGCTTTTAGATTGGATTTTAAATCCACCTATTAAGAAAATCACTTGGAAACAAGCTGCAAGTTGGCTCTTATTCCCGTGTTTTTACGTTGTATATAGCTTAATACGTGGTCCAATCGTGAATTGGTATCCATATCCGTTTTTAGATCCGAGAATAGGTGGATATGGTAAAGTACTTTTATATAGTATAGGGATAGCTGTAGTAATTGGCGCTATTTGTATATTGGTAAGATTTTTAGGGAATCGAAACTTTAGGAAAGAATTTTAGAAATGCAAGGAACCCCACTGTTTCCATTTTTAACAGTGGGGTTTCATTTTATCCCGCATTAACGGGCAGCCCGATTGGTGAGGGCTGATTAAAGTTTCACTTTATCTACTCGTCTTCTGAAACGACAACTTTATAAATTTCTCCGTCTTCGTTTCAAATTCTACATCAACAAAAACACCATATTCTTTTCCATCTTCACGTAACCACAATTTAAATTTTTCAACAGTTATTTGAACTGTTTTTGGTTTTCTACCTATATGAAGATAGTCAATAATTTCTGCTTTTGGGTATTGTTCTTTCGTCTTTTCTACGGCAAGTTTACCCCATTTGGCATACGGCGGCTGCGCATGAACAATTGATGAGCCTGTATATATATTTGAACATGTTGTTAGGAACAGAATGACGAGTGCGACACGTTTTAACGATTTCTTCATGATGAACTCCTTTTATCCTTTTTTTATATTGTTTACATATTTTTTCAACGATATTAGTTTGGATTTTTTTGTCTTCTTTACATAAAAGCGAGGCTTTTACAAAACATAACCAAGAAATCATTTCCGTAATTAAGGAGGGAAAATTATGCGCCAAAAAGCTATTTTTAAAATAGCAGTTTTACTTACGTTCATAGGACTGTCTTTAATGGTCAGTAGTATACAACTAAAGAATGTAGAAGCTTTTTCTAATCAAGTCATTCAAAGAGGAGCATCTGGCGAAGATGTCATTGAACTGCAATCTCGTTTGAAATATAACGGATTTTATACGGGAAAAGTGGATGGTGTTTTCGGATGGGGTACATATTGGGCACTTCGGAATTTTCAAGAGAAATTCGGATTACCCGTTGATGGTTTAGCTGGAGCTAAAACGAAGCAAATGCTCGTGAAGGCAACGAAGTATGACAAGTCAACTGCTAACAAAGGGACGACAACGAATAAAGGAAATAGCGGCGGAACTGCACAAGAGAATAAACCACCTCAAAATAAAGGGACAAATGTTCCGAACGGTTATTCTCAAAATGATATTCAGCTTATGGCAAACGCAGTATACGGAGAATCACGTGGTGAACCGTATTTAGGACAAGTTGCAGTAGCTGCTGTTATTTTGAATCGTGTTACAAGTGCGTCATTCCCAAATACTGTTTCAGGTGTAATCTTTGAGCCTAGAGCATTTACAGCGGTAGCCGATGGACAAATATATTTAACGCCAAATGAAACAGCAAAAAAAGCAGTTTTAGATGCGATTAACGGATGGGATCCAACAGGAAATGCTTTATATTATTTCAATCCAGATACTGCGACTAGTAAATGGATTTGGACTCGTCCACAAATTAAAAAAATCGGTAAACATATTTTCTGTAAATAGAGCGGAGGTGGGACAATGTTACGAGGTATTATCATTGTATTATTAACAGTCGGTGTAGTAGGAACAGGCTATTGGGGCTATAAAGAGCACCAAGAGAAAAATGCGGTTTTAATTCGAGCGGAAAATAGCTATCAACGTGCATTTCATGATTTAGCATATGAAGTCGATTTATTACACGATAAAATTGGCACAACACTTGCGATGAATTCACGATCATCTTTATCACCTGCATTAGCGGATGTATGGCGTTTAACATCTGAAGCTCGCTCAGATGTAGGACAACTTCCTTTAACATTAATGCCATTTAATAAAACGGAAGAATTTTTAGCGAATATCGGTGATTTCAGTTACCGTGCAGCCATTCGTGATTTAGAAAAAGAGCCGTTAAATGAGCAAGAATATAAAACGCTACAAACTTTATATTCAAATGCAGGAAATATACAAGATGAACTAAGAAAAGTACAACACCTTGTTTTGAAAAATAATTTACGCTGGATGGATGTAGAAATGGCACTTGCATCAAATCGTGATCCAGCAGATAACACAATTATTGATGGATTGAAAACTGTAGAGAAAAACGTAACATCATATTCTTCTACAAACTTCGGACCGACCTTTACAAGTGCGCAAAAAAATAAAAAAGGCGGATTTGAAGCGGAAGGAAAGGCAATTTCTAAAGATGAAGCGGCGAAAATCGCAAAATCGTTTCTGAATTTAAAAGGAAATGAAAAAGTAGATGTTGAGAAAAGTGGAAAAGGTGCGAAAGAATCCTTCTATAGTGTGAAAATTAAAGATGAAGCAACGAACAATGAGTTCTATATGGATATTACCGGAAAAGGCGGATATCCAATTTGGGTTATGAATAACCGCGAAATTAAAGAACAGAAAGTTAGTTTAAACGATGCAGGTAGTAAAGGTTTGAAATTTTTAAAGGACCATAAGTTTAATAATATGGAGCTTTATGATAGCTCTCAATATGATAATGTTGGTGTATTTACGTATGTAGTAAATGAAAATGGAGTACGAATTTATCCAGAAGCAATCCAAATGAAAATTGCTTTAGATGATGGTTCTATCGTTGGGTTCTCCGCAAAAGAATATTTAGCGTCACATCAAAAGCGAACAGTTCCATCGGCGAAGCTAACTGCAGCAGAAGCAAGAAAGAAAATCAATCCGGATGTAAAAGTAATGGAAGAACGTAAAGCTGTAGTAGTTAATGATTTGCATAATGAAGTACTTTGCTATGAATTTGTAGGTACTTTAGGAAAAGATACGTACCAAATATTCATTAATGCTAATAGCGGGGCCGAGGAAAAGGTAAAGAAAATGCAAGCTGTTGAAAAAATTTATGATTAAACTTTAATAGTAAAGTGGTGAAAATAGTGAAAACCCTAATATATATGTTGATGCTCTGTTTCGTTATTACTGGATGTAGTATCGGAAAAAAAGATAATCCAAACGAAAAACCAGAACAAAAAAATGTCTCAATGAAAAATGTTAATTATACAAATAAATCAAATAAGCCAAATGAAAAAGCGGCAGATCATTTAGCATCTTTAGCAGCAAGTGTGCCAGGTGTGAATGATGCGACAGCGGTCGTTGTTGGAAAATATGCTATTGTAGGTATAGACGTAAAAGCAAAACTTGATCGAACTCGTGTTGAATCAATTAAATATTCTGTTGCAGAAAGTTTAAAAAATGACCCTGACGGTGCTAATGCAGTCGTTGTAGCAGATGTTGATACGTATGAACGCCTCAAACAAATCGGAAAGCAAATTAAAAAAGGAAAAACAGGTGAAGGTATACTAGATGAATTAGCGGCTATTGTGGGACGAGTAATGCCACAAGTTCCAAATGATATGATTGAAAATCGAGAAACGAATCCAATTAAAGATAATGATAAACAATTACCAAAAGATGAAGAACAAGAGTTAAGAAAAGAACAGGATGATCAATCAAATAATCATTTGAATAAATGAAATTAGCCTCGTACTTAATTGTGCGAGGTTTTTAAGTATAATATTAAATATTCAGTTTATTTTTAAGGGAATATATGGTTTAATTATGATGGGAGGGACAACTGTTATGATGAAAAAAAGCGCATGTATATTGTTTAGTTTATGCTTAGGTTTCAGTATGACAGCGTGTGAACAGAGAAAAGAAGTGAAAAATCAAACAGCAACTTCTTCTACTGTGATGGAAAGGAAACAGAAAGAATCTATCAATATAAAACATTTCTCGAACATAAATGAAGGAATGACTTATACAGAAGTGAAAGATTTAATTGGTTTTGAAGGGGATTTACTTATAGAAGAAGGGGTAGAACATTCTACACAAATTAAACAAATTTTTGCTTGGAAAGGAAACAATCCAAATTCATTTGTTGAAATTACCTTTTTAGATGGAAGAGTGCATTCAAAAGCACAGCAAGGTATAAGTTAATAAGCTAAAAAATGGGAGAGTTTAGCATGAACATACACACAGGGGAAATTCAATTAGTTCCGTATAAGGAGAAATATAAAGAAGTTATACAAACATTTACTTTACCAAGTGAACAAGTTCAGTTTACAGCAGATCCAAGCGTATTACTGGAAAAAGCAAAAAGTGATCGTACAAAAAATGTGATTGTTATTTTAGATTACAATGGGGTACCGGTGGGTCTTTTCGCATTGGAAACGGGAGATAGAGTAAAGGAGTTCACAGATAATGAGGATGCTTTACTTTTAACGTCATTTTCTATTAATCACAATAGACAAAGAAAAGGATTCGCTAAAAAGTCATTGTTATTATTAGAAGAGTTTGTAAAACGCTATTTTCCAATAAAAAATGAAGTTGTACTTGCTGTGAATGAAAGAAATATTCCTGCACAAAATTTATATGCAAAAGTGGGCTTCGAGGATAAAGGTTTTAGAAGAATGGGACCAATTGGCCAACAAATAATAATGCATTTACCTATAATGAAATAATGAGATAGAAAACTTACTCTTGAATATTCACGTAGTAGGTTTTTTTATTTTAGTAATATATAATATATGTATATAAAATGAAACAGAAATGAAGGATATAAAAAATGAATCAAGATAGAAAATGGAATATCGTTGGGGGAAGAGTGATTAAAACTGGGATTGCAGTTTTTCTTACAGTGTTAGTTTGTGAATTTTTTAACATTCCAACTATTTTTGCTGTAATAACAGCAATTGTTACAATTGAACCAAATGCAACAGACTCAATAAAAAAAGGGCTTATTCGCTTTCCGGCCTCAACAATTGGATCGGCATATGCCATGACGTTCACATTTTTCTTAGGTCATCAAGCAATTTCTTATGCATTAGCTGCGATGTTTACGATCGTTACATGTCAAAAACTAAGGTTACACGCGGGAACATTAGTCGCAACTTTAACTGCTGTAGCTATGATTCCAATTACGGCAGATCATTATTTCACTGCATTTTTAATTCGTTTAGCTACTACATCTACTGGTATTATAGTATCTACTTTAGTGAATTTTTTCATTTTCCCACCACACTACACGAAAACGATTTTTGGATGTACAGAGGATCTATTTGCTAAAACAGCAAATATTATGGAAGAATGGATTACTGCATTAGTTGCAGGAAAAGGTATGAAAAAGGAGACCGCTCAGGATTTATCTAAATTGACTGTATTATTGCATAAGGCGATACAATTTGTTCAATATGAGCAGAAAGATTGGAAATATCATCAACATACAAAGAAGGAAATGAGAAGCTTTTTAACCATGCAGAACCAACTTCATATATTACAGCAAATCATTTACCATATAGATAATTTAGCTCGAGTATCAATTGAGACTTGTGACTGGTCACAAAGTGAAAGAGAAATATTACAACGAACAATTCATTCTATAATTGCTATATTGAGAAACCGTTGTAATGAAATTGATGAGGAACATTTTAAACTTATTGCTGAATTAGACAAGCAATTTTGGAGTTATAAAAATGATTTAAAAGATTATAAACCAAATCATTATCATCACCATTTTTCAAGTGAGTCTATTATTTTATTTGAGGTATTATCTATTCATGATATGTTAGAAGAATTAAAACAAATATCCGAGAAATATGAGTGGGAAAATCGATTCAATTGATAAGTTTATTTTATTGTGGGGGAATAATATGACACTTTATATTGCATTACTAAGAGGAATCAATGTCGGTGGACATAAAGTAATCAAAATGGCTGATTTAAAACGAGTGTTTGAATCAATAGGGTTAAAACAAGTGAAAACATATATACAAAGTGGTAATATCGTGTTCGAATCTGAGGAAGATATAAACTTTCTAAAGGACCGAATACAATCTGAAATAAAAAATGAATTTGATTTCGATGTTCCAGTCATGCTAAGAACATATGGTGAATTTATAAATATTATTAAACAATGTCCGTATGAAGTTCATTCATTGTTAGAAGGAGAAAGTGTTCATGTTGCTTTTTTAGCTAATGTACTTTCTGAAGAGGAAACTAGTCAATTGCTTACATTTAAAAGTGAACTTGAAGATTGCTATATAGATGAGAAGGTTGCTTATTTGTTTTTCAAAAATAGCATTCGAAATTCTAAATTAATGAACCAGTTTCAGAAATTACATACACCAGCTACAGTTAGGAATTGGCGTACTGTGAATAAATTAAAAGCAATTGTAGAGAGTATGTAAATATAAAAAGATGAGGTTTTCTACATGTAGAAAACCTCATCTTTTTACTTATATTGTTTTGCAACTATGAGTTCGACAATAGGATAAATAAAGAATGAAGAGCAAATTGCGATGAACAGAGGGAGGTTTTTAACGCCATCTAAATTAGCCCCCATAGAAAATCCTTCGGAGAAGATTAATAAAAGGAACATTACAACTACAAGCATAAAATACGCAATTTTAAAGCTTTTATATGTAATTTGTTGTCCCATCTCATCTTGACTTTCTTCTGATACACCGTGGGGATCTCCCCAAGTAATGTGATTAATTAAGTTACTAAGTATTAACGAAATAGCAAAAATCGTACCACCCAAAATAGAACCTTCAGTGATGTATTTATATGTGCCATGTACTAGTATTGCAATTAATGCTAAAACAATGATTATAAAAATAGTTTTTTTAGTATTCAATAAATAATTGCCCCCCTCGATTGTAAAAAACTCTTTACAAATATAAGTATAAAATTGTAGAAGTGTCATGTCAAATACTTTTTACATGAAATATGTAAGTGTGTAATATTTTGTTTTTATGATAAGTAAAAAATTACAATACATTTGAATGTAAAAGAATGGGCTCGCATATATTTGGAAGGGATGTCAGATTAATTTAGGGGGTAGTTATGTCTATACTTTTAAAAGCTGGTGCAGATGCAGGAAACAACGGTTTGAAGTTAATGGTGAAAGGGCAAGACCCTATTTTTATTCCGAGTATTTATTCTTTATATATAGGTGAGCCGACAGGACTCTTAGATGAGGTAGATGTTTCATTATCGGAATTAGAAAACCACATTGATGTGACTATAAGTTCGCCATCGTTAATGCTAAATAATGTACGATACATCGTTGGAGAAAAAGTCATTCAAGATCAATTAAAAGGTACTGAGGTAGAGAAAAAATCGAATAAGTCAACGGATGAGTTAATGGTTATTACAATACTATCAGGTTTGGCGGTAAGCGCTATGCGTCAAAGTCCAACTTCTAGCCATATTAATATTCGTTATGATTTATCTGTCGCTCTTCCTATGCAGCTTATTACACAAGAAATAGCTGCTGAAAATGCAAAACGTTATATGGGAAATCATAAGGTTATTTTCCATTATCCGAACGGACGCGATGTGACAATTAATGTTTCAATTGAGTTTTGTAAATGCCTGCCTGAGGGCGCTTCTGGGACGTGGGGCATTGTATATGATGAAGAAGGAAATGTTGTGAAACATAAAATAGAATGTGAGCAAAATCAAGTTTCTGAAATTGATTTTGTAGATAAAACACTACTCTCTTTTGATATTGGTGCAGGGACGACAGAAGAAGTTGTTTCATTAGGGGTAAATTTCCGTCCGCAACTAAGTAAAGGTTTATCTTATGGTGTAAAAGAAACGTTACTACAAATCATTACGAGATGGAACCGGAAGTATCCAACTAAGACGATTGATAGCATTACAGAGTTCAATCAAATTTATTTAAATGATAAGCATCCGAGAAATATCTTATTAGTTGAGGAATCACAGCCGGCACTATTAGGTTTAGCAGCGCGTGTTGCAACAGATATTATAAATAAAATCGATGATATGAAAGACGATCCATACGTGTTTATTTATGGCGGGGGCGCAGTAATTATTAAAAACAGTTTAAAAATGATTTTAAAGCAAAAAGGACGACTCAAAAATGTAATCTTTGTAGATAATCCGTTATTTACAAATGCACGAGGATTATTAGTTTATACTTGTTCGCCAAAATATAGAGAGCATAAGCAAAAAGAGTTAGGATTTACAAACTTAACGATAAGTTAGTTGGTGGAAGTATGCGATCTAGGCGATATAAACGTGGTGATCGAGTAAAAATCAATATTCATAAATCGGTATCACCTGAAATGCTTGCGTGGCTGAATAAACAATCAAATCCAACTAATTTCTTCTTTTTTGCTGCGCAGCAACTATTTAAACAAGTAGGAGATATTGACGTTTCAAAAGCTTTACCAAGCAGCCATGTTTTCTCATTATATGTGGAGCCTTCATCCTTATTAAAAGTCGAAGTAAACCCTTTTAAAAACATGACACTAGAAGCAAATACATCCACCGAAAATGCAAAAAAAAAATTATGGGAATCTGTTGATCAATTAGATTGTCCATTTTTCTAAACATAGAAAAATATAAGAAGTCCCCATCACTATACATACGAATACAGTGATGGGGTTTTGTTTGTAAATGGAAGGGGCACAATACAATTTGTGCCCCTTCTGTTAATTATTTGTTTGTCTAAATTTCAGATGTATGTTTAGAAACGGCAGTAATTATGCTTTCCCAATCATTTGGATGATTTTCATGACCTGCCCCTTTAAGAGTTAATAGTACTGAGTTTGGAATTTCATCAATTAGTGCGAGGCCATGTTCAACTGGGAGTGCTGTATCGTCTGTTCCGTGAATAACCAATGTTGGTGCTTGTATGGAGTGAAGTACACCTTCATATGCATCATCACCTTGAAGTAAAGCGTGATTAAACATACTTAATAAATTGTTTGCGCGTTCTATTTCTTGTTTTACTTGTGTATAAACTCTATTTTCATCAAATATTCGTTCTGATCCACATAATAGACGAGATCCTGAAACTAAATACTCTGCCACATCATTTTTATTTGTCCAATCTATACTTGTGCCATTTACATGATGTGTTAAAATCCTTTCATCCATTGGGGGTAAATCGCGAGTATTGTCATCAGATCCTATTATACTAGTCGCTAGTAAAGTTAGCGTCAAAATTCTTTCGGGATGTTTTACAGCGGCAATTTGAGCAATCATACCACCTAATGACATACCAAAAAGATGGACTTTATCAATATGATAAGCGTCTAATACCCCGATTGCATCTTCAGCCATATCTGTTACTGAATAATTTGAAGTGCCAGGTTCATATGTAACAGAGCGTCCAACATCACGGTTATCAAAGCGAATAACAAATTTCCCTGTGTTCGCCAACTGTTCACAAAATTCTTCATCCCAATATATCATTGAACAAGTAGCTCCCATAATTAATAAAATAGCGGGATCATTAGAGTTACCGAAGCTTTCTGTACATATATCAATACCGTTTATTTTAAATATCTTTTCACTCATAGAGTTCACTCCATTTCTTTTGAATTTAATTAAAAATACAATTTTGAATGATTCTAAGGTGTGTGTAAGATTCATTTTGGAATTCACAACGATTCATGCATAATTACCCCCAAAAATAAGTTTATGATAATTCAAGGCAAAAAATTTTGAGAAATAATTGTATGTTATTAAAATAAACAGCAAGGAGGAGAGGAAATGAAAGCAATTGTTATTGATCAATATGGTAGTGTTGAAGAATTAAAAGAAAGACAAGTTTTAAAACCGGTTGTTAAGAAAAACGAGGTATTAATACGCATTCACGCAACATCTGTTAATCCAGTTGATTGGAAAATAAGAAAAGGTGACTTACAAGAACAGTTACGCTTTTTATTTCCAATCACTTTAGGATTAGATGTAGCTGGAGTTATTGAAGAAGTTGGAGAAGATGTAGAGTGTTTCAATATAGGAGATAAAGTGTTTACGAAACCTGAAAATATAGGAAGCGGCTCTTATGCTGAATTCATTGCAGTACAATTAGATTTAGTATCACATATGCCTAATAATATGAGTTATGAAGAAGCAGCTTCTATTCCTCTTGCAGGACTTACAGCGTGGCAAAGTCTTGTAGATTACGCAAAAATAAAAGAAAATGAACGTGTATTCATTCATGCTGGAGCTGGTGGCGTTGGAAGTTTGGCAATCCAAATCGCAAAATCATTTGGAGCTTTTGTTGCAACGACTGCTAGTAGTAAAAATAAAGAATTTTTACAGTCTTTAGGAGCGGATCTCGTTATTGATTATAAAAAAGATAAATTTGAAGAACTAGTATCAGATTTTGATATTGTGTTAGATACAATAGGTGGCGAAGTGCAAGAAAAAAGTTTTCGAATTATTAAACCTGGTGGTGTTCTAGTTTCCATTGTTCATGAACCACTACAAAAAGTAGAAGGAATAAAATCAGGATTTTTATGGCTAAAACCAAATGGAAAACAATTAGAAGAATTATCAGCTTTAATTGTAAACGGAAAAATCAAACCAATCATAAGTAAAGTGGTGCCATTTAATGAAGCAGGAGTTCGAGAAGCTCATATTTTGAGTGAAGGACAACATGTTAGAGGAAAGATTGTAGTTAAAGTGGAATGATAATGAAGATTACAGCTTATAGAGTAACTAGATTTGAATAACGAAAAAGCTCAACAATAAATAATATCCCATACTACACATTTTTATTTTTGGATATTATTTATTGTTGGCCATTGTGATAGTACTTCTAACCTATACTGTTTCGTATTGTATCATGTAATTTCTCTAATCCAATCGCCATATCTTTCTCGTTTAACATTGAATAGCTAATTCTTAATTGGTTATCATTTGTTTCGTAATTTAATAGACAAGCTGTTCCTGGTAAAAAAGAGACATCTACTTCATTTGCTTTTTGTAATAAGGTAAAGGGATCTATCGAATCAGGCAGTGTCACCCATAAATTAAAACCGCCATTTGGTATTTCAAAGTTTAGTTCTTTTAATGGCGATAATATATCAATTGTTAAATCACGTCTCATTTGTAAAGCTGTTCGTAATTTTTCTAAATGATTTTTCATACGTTCCGCACGTAAAAACGGTAGAAGTGCCTTTTGTGTTAATAAAGGACTACCGATATCCATTGAACCTTTCACTGCATATAGCCATTCCAAAATAGGGCCATCGGCAATAAGTGCTGCGATACGCAGTCCTGGTGCTAACGTTTTACTAAATCCTTTTATATATATTACGTGGCCATCTTTATCAAAACTTTTGATTGGGGGCGGGACTATAGCATCCTCAAAATATATTTCTCCGAAAGAATCATCTTCAATGATAAAAAATTGATATAGCTCCGCTAGTTCTATAAGTTCCATTCTTCGTTCTTTACTCATTACTGTACCTGTCGGGTTTTGGAAGGTCGGATTCGTATACAATAAAACGGGATTTTTACTTTGACAAATATCATCAATTAAGTCGGAGCGAACTCCATTATTATCAAGAGAAACGGGAATGATTTGAACACCTTTATTGATGAAAATATCAAGCGCGGCACTGTAACATGGACTTTCTACTAATACAGTATCTCCAGGTTTTAATAATGTTTGAGCAATTAAATCAATTCCTTGTTGTGCTCCGCTTGTAATTAATAATTGAGATGGGTCTGTCACTAATTTCTGGTGTTCATTTAAGTAATTTGCTATTTCAACTCGCAGCTCATAATCGCCTTGAACGGGCCCGTAAGTTGCTAACAACATCGGATTTTTATCCAGCAATTTATGCATTTCGTCTGCCAAAAATGGATTTGGTAACAGACGGGGATACAGAATGGCTTGTGAAAAATCATAATATTTACGGTGTTTATTCATTACATATTGAGAACGCATAACATTAATAGATCTTGATTGTTGCCATTTATACGGTATCGGTTTGAAATCTTTCTTTACACGTTTATATATGTAAGCACCTTTTCCTTGTTCGATGCGTATATATCCTTTCGTTTCTAACTGTTTATAAGCTTTACGAACAGTTAATACATTGATTTGTAAATCTGTGGCCATACAACGTAAAGAAGGAAGGGATTCACCATGTGAAAGCATACCACTTTGTACTCTTTCAACAATTTGCATATATATTTGCTTGTAATACGGTATGTTTGATTCTTTACGCAATACAATCTTCATAGATTCACCTATTTTTCTTTTTAATTTAATTAAAGCGAAAAATATATAGGGAATCAACTACAACTTGAAGTAACTGTTATATGTACCGATACACTGTTATACACCATACCCTCTATACTCATTTTAAGAGTAAAAAGGAGGAAGAAAAATGGTCATTTTTAATTACATTTTAGTATGTATTATTTTCGGGACAACATTTTTAACGATAAAAATTGGAATTGAAGCAGGGGCGCCACCGTTGTTTTCAGCAGGAATTCGCTTCTTTTTAGCGGGTATAATCCTTATGATTATTTTTAAATTAAAGCGAAAAGAAATTATGCCACATATATTTTCAAAACGCATTATGTATGCTGGATTTTGTTTAACATTTATGACATTCGCAAGTTTATATTGGTCAGAACAATATATTTCTTCGGGATTAGCTGCTGTTCTGTCTGCTACAGGACCAATGATGATTTTATTAATACAAGCAAAGAGGAATAGGGAGAAATTACAAAAGGAACAACTCGTTGCTTTAGTTATTGCACTAATAGGTGTTATATTTGTTTCTTTACCAGGAATGCATCAACAAGTAAGTTTCATATGGAGTATTGCTTGTATTGTTTTAGTTATAGGAGAGTTATTTTACGGAATAGGCTCTATTCGTTCGAAAGAAATACTTTCAGATTTATCAAATGTATCACCATTTCTTATTAACGGAATTCAAATGTTTTATGGAGGGATTTTACTACTAATCGCATCTATTATTGTGGAACAACCAAATGTAACTGTATTAACTTCATGGAGTGTACAATGGCCTATTTTATATCTCATATTTATCGGATCGATCGGTGGACACGGATTATATTACTGGCTCTTATCAAAAACAAATCCAGTATTTCCATCGACGTGGTTATACGTATCACCATTAATTGCAATAATTGTGGGATATATCATTTTAGGAGAACCTTTAAATCCTACAATGGGAATGGGGGCTTGTCTTATATTGATTGGTGTATTTTTGGCCAATCGTTCAACACTACGGACTTATTTCAAAAAAGGGCGGTTATTAGAGAAGGAGATGTAGTTTAATAAAGCAACAGCCCTGTATATTACAGGAATGATAAAATCAAAAACACAGTTGGAAAAATAACCCACTGTGTTTTTGATAATTAATTCACTTTTTTAATAAAGCCTTTATAATGACGTTTTACAAGCTGGCTTTCTAAAGTCTTCATGGTTTCTAGTGCTACACCGACAATGATAAGTAAGCTTGTACCACCAATTTGAGCAGAAGGTGGTAACGTAGCAATTTTCGTGAATACGAGCGGTAATATAGAAATTGCACCTAAGAAAATTGCACCGATAAATGTTAAACGGTATAAAATTTTAGTTACATATTGTTCAGTTGCTTTACCAGGACGAATACCAGGAACATATCCATTTTGCTTTTTCAAATTCTCAGCCATTTGTTCAGGATTTACTTGAATAAATGCGTAGAAGTATGTGAAAGCAACAATAAGACCGACATAAAGTGTCATTCCAATTGGATGTGCGAAATCAAGATTTGCAACTAACCATTTTGATACGCTTGAATCAGGGAAGAGCTGCGCAATTGTACGCGGCGTCATTAAAAATGCAGAAGCAAAGATAACTGGTATAACACCAGCACTATTTACTTTAAGCGGTAAATGAGTGTTTTTTGCTCCTTGATATTGATTGTTTCCTGAAACAGCTTTTGCATATTGGATCGGTATTTTACGTACAGCTTGTTGAATGTAAATAACGCCAACAACTATCGCTAAAATTACGAGTCCAATTAAAACAATTTTTATTATGTGCATGAATAGCTGATCGCCAGCATTTTGGAATTGTTGTAAATAAATTTGATTTGCAACATTTGGAATCGCGGCAACGAGACCTGCGAAGATAATCATCGAAATACCATTACCAACTCCGTTAGCAGTAATTTGTTCGCCTAACCAAAGTAAAAATGCAGTACCTGCAGTTAAAACTGTCGCAATAAATAAGTATGTAGTCCAGCTTTGATCTGTTATTAATTGTCCACCTGCTATATTATTAAAGCCATAAGACATTCCGATGGCCTGTATGAATGCGAGAATGATTGTAAAGTATCGAGTGAATTGAGCTGATTTCTTACGGCCCATTTCTCCTTGCTTTGCCCATTCCGAAAACTTAGGTATAACATCCATTTGTAGTAATTGTACTATGATGGAAGCTGTAATATATGGTGTAATACCTACAGCAAAGATTGAGAAATGTTGCAGCGCTCCTCCACCAAATACGTTTAACATACCTAGAACGTTAGCTTGATCTTGTACTTTTAATACCTCTGCGTTAGTATGAGGAACTGGAATAAACGTGCCAATTCGAAAAACGATTAACATCGCTAGTGTAAAAAGGATTTTCCTTCTTATCTCAGCTACTCTCATGAAATTTGAAATCGTACGAAACATTATGTCGCCTCCTATATTTTTATCAGTAAAAAACTGATTATTATACCCTATGAAGTAACCACAAACCTCCTTCCGCACTAAATTCATTTGACAAATGGATTTTCATACACTTTGTAGTTTTCACGGATATAAAAATATAAGGTGTTATATAAGCGACCTTTACACTTTACGTAATCATTCAATACCCATAATATATCGAATAAATTAACAAATGTACATACATACGCATTAAAAATGAATAAATAGAGTCATTTTTTACATTTATTTAATGATAAATTGATAGGACATTATTATTCAAGATTGTTATACATGTTATCAATTAAAGTTTATCCCGCATTAACTGGTAGCCCGATTGGTTCAACTAATAATCAGTGGGGATGAACAAAACCATCGCTGATTAAAGTTTCACTTTATATGATTAGAAAATTCTTTTTGTTTAAGAAGGAATAAATATTAAAGAAAGCTAAATAAACAGTGTACGTATTTATAGGGGAGAAGATGTAAATGAAAGTTGTTATAAAAAAATTACCACCATTAGAAGTAGCGTATATAAGACGAACTGGTAGCTACTTTGAACCGCAAGATCACTGGGGGAAGTTACTGAACTGGTCAATTGAAAATAAACTGTATCCACCAGAGCAATCATTTATCGGAATATCATTAGATAATCCTGAACTTGTTGCAAGTCATAAGTGCCGGCATGATGCATGTGTTACGATTCCTGAAAACTTCGATAAAGAAAAGTATCATGATGTGCAATTTAAAAGATTAGATGGAGGTACATATGGTCTATACCAGTTCTATGATGAACCTCATAAATTAAGTGAAGCGTATCAATACATGTATGCAGAGTGGCTACCAAATAGTGAGTATGATGCAGATTATGATAGAGATAATTTAGAATTTTGCTTAAATAATGTTGCTGCAGATTTAGAAGGAAAGTTAAAGGTTGATTTATTTGTGCCAATTAAAAACATACAAAAAAACAAATAACTTCATTTGTGGCTTTAAAATGAAACTTGATAATTTATAAAAAAGCAAGAAAAGATTTGATTGGCATAGTAGTGAAGGAAAATCTTTTTTCGAAGATAATATTTCTAGCGTAGGAATTTAAGTATGTAGGTTACAATGAAAGGAGAATCCACATGGATACATTTGTAAATGACAAGTTTTATGAAACGAGAAATCAATTAGTTGAGGAAATTACTTTGTTAAGTGATGCTCAATTTAATAGGAAACCAGATAAGGATAAATGGAGTATTGCACAAGTTTGTCATCATTTAGTTTTATTAGATGAGAGAGTTATAACAGTTATTTCGTCAGGATTAAAAAAGTTAGATAGTACCCAAAATGAGCGTAAAGAAATTCACACTATTTTATTAGATAGAACGAAAAAGTTTATAGCTCCAGAAATGATTGAACCAAGTATAGAACCATTTGAAGTGCAGCAAATGCTCAATATGCTAAGCAAATCAAGAAAAGAATTGATGCATTTCCTGAGTACAATAGAAGATGAATCTATATTAGCGAAAAAATCAGTGATGCATCCAGCTCTTGGAGAATTACTCCTTAATCAGTGGATAGAACTGATCTATCTGCATGAACAGCGTCATATAGAACAAATTAAAGAAATAAAATTGCTTTGTGAAATTGAAAAGTAAAAATCCCCCCTATTTATTGATACGTATTATAAACAGGGAAAACGGTTGATTCATATTGATTCAGAAGAAAACAAAAGTAGAATGAAATTAGTTGAAAGTAACCAATAAACTTAAGAAAATATGAAACTACCCGATTTTCTGTATAAGTGTAACCCCGTCTTAAATGAAGAGCGGGGTTATTTTTTTGAAAGTGTTTTTATTTAGAAGGAAATAAATCAGCAACGAAATTCAAAAAATTAATCATCATAACATATTGTATATGCCCGTTTTAATAAATTGAAATGATGATGAATGATATGTCCTTATTTTGAAAGTACACTTCACACCCTTAAGGAAGGGGTATTCTGTCAGGAAACGATAAAATACAATTCTGTTAGGGGATGTATGCAATTTATTCTCTTTATTTTTGCAACAGAACCACCTTCAAAATTATTTTTTGTAGTTGAAGTTTCCCGAATAATAAGTTACATTTTTAAAGTTCAAACAACTTTACGAAAGTACAAAAAGGGGAGAAATATTATTATTATGCAAAGAATGAAATGGAAGAACTATGTATGTTACTTTGTAATTCTATTACTGCTCGGAACAGCAGTCATAGTCAAACCACCTATCTCTAAGGCTGAGGAATCTGAAGTTAATATTACATTGTTAGGTACTGCAGATATTCATGGTAGATTTATGCCTTGGGATTATGCACTTGATGGAGCAAATATGAGTGGAAGTTTGACGCAGCTTTATACAGTTATAAAGAAGGTCCGTCAAGAAAATCCAAATACCATATTAGTAGATGCCGGGGATACAATTCAAGGAAACTCAGTAGAATTATTCAACGATAAGCCACAATCGCCAATGATGGTAGCGATGAATACAATGGGATATGACGCCTGGTCATTTGGAAATCATGAATTCAACTTTGGATTAGATACATTGAAAAAAGTTAGTGAGCAATATAAGGGAAAAACGTTAGCAGGTAATATTTATAAGGAAAATGGAGAGCGCTTTCTTCCTGCATATACAATTGTAGAAAAAGGTGGAATTAGAGTTGGGATTATTGGTATGAATACACCAATGATTAGTGATTTTGAAAAAGGGACAGATCACTTAGATGGTTTAGTGGTGAAAAATCCGGTAGAAGAGACGAAAAAGGCAATTAAGGAATTAGAAGGTAAAGTAGATGTAATGGTAGGAGTTATGCATATGGGATTAGAAAATGAGAATGGTATCCCTGGTACTGGTGTTCAAGATATTGCAAATGCTTGTCCGGAACTAAGCGCTATTTTTGCGGCTCACATGCATAAACTTGTAAAAAAAGAAATTGTAAATGGCGTAATTATTACAGAGCCAGATAAATATGGAACACATATTTCACGTATTGATCTTACTTTTATAAAGCAAGATGGGAAGTTGGTATTAAAAGATAAAACTGCTACCGCTATACCTGTAAAAAATGCTGATGGAACAACGATATTATCTGATCCTACACTTGAAGAAACACTAACACCTTTTCACGAATATGCGAGAGGAGATGCAAATGTTGTAGTCGCTCAATTAAAGGGTAGAAATCTTGTTCCTGAAAATGAAATAAAGGGTATTCCAAGTGTTCAGATTCAAGAAACACCTTTATCAGATTTCTTTCATGAAGTCATGCTCTACTACAGTAAAGCAGATGTAGTAGCCCATCAAATTGATAATGATTATGCCCGTTTGGATACAGGTCCTATTAAGAAAAAAGATATTGCGTACAATTACCAATATGCCTTGGGAGAAATTACAGTATATAAGATTTCTGGAAAAGATTTAAAAGACTATATGGAATGGGCAGCAGGATATTTTAACTCATCTCGTGCCGGAGATGTAACCGTTAGCTTTGATAAAACCCGCCGTGCATCTAAATACAGTACGAACGATTTCTTTGGAGGCGTAAAATACGAAATTGACTTAACAAAACCATACGGAAGCAGAATTACAAATTTACGCTCTATTCGTACAAACAAACCAATCAAAATGAGCGATGTTATGACGCTGGGAATGAATGCATATAGAATGGAGGCTCTTCAGGCAAAAGGGGGAGCTTTAGAGGGGCGTAAGTTTGAACAAATTTGGTCATCTAAACAAGAGAATGCATTCGGAGAAACAGGTGGAACCATTCGTAACCTTGCTATTACATATTTAAAAGAGGTAAAGAACGGTGTATACACACCAAAAGTTATGCATAATTGGAAAATTACTGGTGTAGATTTACATTCTTCAGAGCATAAGGCTGTAGTTGATCTTGTGAATAAAGGGATTTTAGAAATTCCAAAAACAGAAGACGGAAAATACACAAATATAGCATCTATAAATACGAAAGATTCAATTACAAAAGAAGAGATTGTAGCACTCTCACAAAAAGCAAATATTAATCCCAATCAGTTTAAGCATATAAAAACAAAAGGTGAATTTTACAAAAAACTTAGTAGGATTACTAAAAAAATATAAATTATAAGGTTTCTTATAGTAATTGTTATTTTAATAGCATTAAACCCACTCTTACAATAGTAAAGAGTGGGTTTTTATGTTGTTATTTAGATGTAAGTGTACTTTTATTAGAATGAATATAGATAATTAATAATTAACCAATTGGATGAGCGCCTAAAAGGACTCTTTTTTATTCAAATTAATGTTCATATGTGTTCCGTTCATTATTTATAATATTGACCACAATTTATGTAATTTTGCATAATGTTACATAAATTGTGTATTTTCTCTTTTTTCCGACAGAAATAGACAGTATACTTTGTACAAGCTTTCTATTTCAAAAATTATACGAGGTGAAATAATGAAAAACACAAAGACATTAACTAAGGTAGCATTAACAACAGGATTAGCTTTAACAGCTGTGGCACCATATGGGGTAGGTCATGCAGAGGAAACAGATCAGTTACAAGTTCAAATTCAGGAAGAATCGTTCCGTTCGGGTGAACTTACACAACCGTCACAAAAGGAACCAGAAAATGTAGTAAAGGATGCACTTAAGGAGAAAACAGAGCAAGCTCTGTCCCAAAAACAAGTCAATGGAGAAGCAGGAGTAGATTATAAAGTCCTTCAAAAACGTGGTTCGTATGATGGAACTACACTTGTACGTATGCAGCAAACATACGAAGGGAAAGAAGTATATGGCCATCAATTAACTGCACATGTAGATAATAATGGTGTTATTAAAAGTGTTTCAGGTGATAGTGCGCAAAATTTAAAACAAGAAGAATTGAAAAAACCTATTAATCTATCAAAAGATGAAGCAAAACAATTTATTTATACGAAGTACGGGAACGATATCAAGTTTATTACTGAGCCAGAAGTTAAAGAGGTTATTTTTGTTGATGAAAATAATGGACAAGCTAAAAATGCATACCAAGTTAAATTTGAAGCTGCAACACCAAACTATGTTTCTGGTACTTATTTAGTAAATGCACAAAATGGTGATATGTTAAAAAATATGGTACAAGAATCTAACTTAAAAGCCAGTGACAAACTAGTTGGAGCTTTAAAGAAAAGTAAACAAAGCAGTCTTACATCATTAACTGGAACAGGAAAAGATGATTTAGGTATTAATCGTTCATTTGGTATCTCTAAACAAAGTAATGGCAAATATGCTCTTGCTGATTATACAAGAGGGCAAGGAATTGAAACATATGATGTGAATTACAAAGATATTACTAAAGAAGAAAGCTATTATCCTGGTACATTAGCGACTAGTACTTCGGCAACATTTAACGATCCAAAAGCGGTAAGTGCTCATTACTTAGCAACAAAAGTATTTGATTTTTATAAAGATAAATACAAGCGTAATAGCTTTGATAATAAGGGACAAAAGGTAGTTTCAGTTGTACATGCTTGGGATTCTGAAGAGACGAATGATCCGAAGAATTGGCAGAATGCATTAAGTGCTAATAATGGAAGTATGCTTGTATATGGTGATCCTATTGTTAAAGCATATGACGTAGCTGGACATGAATTTACACATGCTGTTACTTCTAGCGAATCTAATCTTGAATATTACGGGGAATCTGGTGCGATTAATGAGGCACTATCTGATATTATGGGAACATCTATTGAGAAATACGTAAATAATGGAAACTTTAACTGGACAATGGGAGAACAAACAGGATCTGTTTTCCGTGATATGGAAAACCCAGCTTCTGTTCCATCTTCACTAGGAGTACCTTATCCAGATGATTACAGTGAATTTAACGATTTTAATGGATGGGATCAAGGCGGTGTTCATTTTAATTCAAGTATTATTAATAAAGTTGCGTATCTCATTGCAAAAGGCGGTACTCATAACGGAGTAACTGTTAAAGGAATTGGTGAAGATAAAATGTTTGATATTTTCTATTATGCAAATACTGATGAGTTAAACATGACTTCTAATTTCAAAGAATTGAGATCAGCATGTATTCGAGTGGCAACTAATAAATATGGTGCGAATACAGCTGAAGTTCAAGCAGTTCAAAAGGCATTTGATGCAGCAAAAATTAAGTAATTTAGAAATATAGTCATCATTCATATATTAATACATTATGAAAAACAGCTAGTATCATTTTAAGGATATTAGCTGTTTTTTTACGTAGCTATGTATTATTGAAAATAAACTGACTAAGCAATAATTAGGTGCGTTATCTGTAAGAAGTTGCGACAAATAAATAAGGTTTAAAATATGTAAAAACAGAAAATTAATAATATATTGACCTCTTGATAGAAAGTCTATAAAATGAAAGCGATAACAAACGATTGCTTTAAAATGATTTCCCTGATCTTTTAGCATTTACAAATATATGAGGGCATACACAAATCTATTTTTTTAACTATTAATGCAAACGTTTTCTTATTAAAAGGTCATTGAAATACATACGTGAAAATAGCCAATATGGAGGTGAATTAAAAGAGATTTCTAGATTAATTTAAGAAGTGTTATTCAGTGTAAGCATAATAAATCGCTAGTAATATTTGAAGAAAGGGTGTATGTGGTGCAAATTACAAAAAGATTAATTAACAAAACAGTTTTATTACTTACTTTAATCGTTATGTTATCATCTGTTTTCTCCTTTCAGGGTGTGAGGGCAGTTTCAAATTCGAAAACAACTGAAGTTATCATTCATTACAAAGAGAAGCTTGGAAATACAAAAGACTGGAATCTTTGGTTATGGGGTCAAAATGCAAATGGTACATCTTATGAATTTACTGGTGAAGATGAATTTGGAAAATACGCTAAGATAAAAATAGACGGTGACTATAATCGTGTAGGATTTATAGTTCGAACAAATGAATGGGAAAAAGATGGTGGAGATCGTTGGATTGAAAATATAAAGGATGGTCGTGCTGAAGTATGGATTCTTTCGGGTGATGAAAAAGTATATAACTCTAAGCCTTCTTCAGATCTCTCAATTCAAAAAGCAACTATTGATAGTTTCCATGAAATTACTGTAACGACTAATGTCCCATTTAATATTAAGGAAAAGAAAATTGAAATTGAAGGCATTAAAATTAAGAATATTAGTCCTTATGATATAAACAGTGGAGATATTACTAATAAGGTTAAAATAATTACGGAACAGAAAATTGATTTAAAACAAACATACAAAGTTAAAATAGAAAATTTAGCTGATACGAATACTGAAATTGGTAAAGTCATTCGTAGCGAGGAATTTGATAATTTATTTTATTATAGTGGTAACGATTTAGGGAATACATATACCGCGCAACATACAAAGTTCCGTTTATGGGCTCCTACTGCACGTGAAGCAAAGTTAGTTACATATAAAAAATGGAACGATAAAATAGGTACTGAAATAAACATGCAACAAGGTGAAAAGGGAACTTGGACATCAGAATTAAAAGGGAACCAAAAAGGGCTCTTTTATACGTATAAGATCAAAATTGGTGATAAGTGGACTGAAGCAGTTGATCCATATGTGCGTGCTGCTTCTGTAAATGGGGATAAAGGTGCAGTCGTTAATTTAGAAGAAACAAATCCAAAAAAATGGAAAGTAAACAAAAAGCCAAAATTTAAAAATCCGGAAGATGCTATTATTTATGAGTTACATGTACGCGATCTTTCCATCCAACCTGAAAGTGGCATTAAACAGAAAGGGAAGTATTTAGGTGTAACAGAAAAAGGAACAAAAGGGCCAGAAGGTGTAAAAACAGGACTTGATCATATAAAGGATTTAGGTGTTACTCACGTTCAGTTTTTACCGATATTTGATTATGCTTCTGTAAATGAAGAGACTTTAAATGAACCGCAATATAACTGGGGATATGATCCTAAAAATTTCAACGTTCCAGAAGGCTCCTATTCTACAAATCCTTATGAGCCAACTGTTCGAATAACTGAATTAAAGCAAATGGTTCAAACACTACATGATAATAATCTTCGTGTGGTAATGGATGTAGTATATAACCATATGTATAACGCTGCTGAATCTAATTTCCATAAGTTAGTTCCAGGTTATTATTATCGTTACAATGAAGATGGAACATTTGCAAATGGAACCGGTGTAGGAAATGATACTGCTTCAGAAAGAAAAATGATGAGGAAGTTTATGGTAGAGTCCGTCACATATTGGGCAAAAGAATACAATTTAGATGGATTCCGTTTTGATTTAATGGGTATTCATGATTATGAAACGATGAATGAAATACGTAAAGCTGTTAATCAAATTGACCCTTCTATTATACTGCATGGAGAAGGCTGGGATTTAAATACACCTCTTGCAGCTGAGTTGAAAGCAAATCAAAAAAATGCGGAGAAAATGAAAGGGATTGCACATTTCAACGATGATATACGTGATGGATTGAAAGGTAGTGTATTTGAGGAGAAAGAAAATGGATTTGTAAATGGAAAGCAAAACATGGAAGATCGTATTAAAAAAGGCATTACAGCAGGTATTGACTACGATACAAATTTGTCTACTTATCAAGATCCGGAACAGGTACTAACTTATGTGGAAGCGCATGACAATTATACATTATGGGATAAACTTGAGTTGACTAATTCAGGTGATAACGAAGAAGTGCGAAAACAAATGCACAAATTGTCTTCTTCGATTTTATTAACATCACAAGGTATTCCATTCTTACATGCAGGGCAAGAGTTTATGCGTACGAAATATGGTGATCATAATAGTTACAAATCTCCAGATTCAATTAACCAGATGGATTGGCTGCGCCGTGCAACGTTTAATAATGAAGTAGATTATATGAAGGGATTAATAGATTTACGCAAAAAATACGCAGCTTTTCGAATGACATCTGCAGCGCAAATAAAAACACAAGTTTCATTTATAGGTGCCCCGAAAAATACGGTAGCTTATACAATAGAGGGGAATAAAAATGAATACTTTACGGTGGCTCACAATGCAAATAGAGAAGCGGTTGAAATAACACTTCCATCGAAAGGGCCTTGGAAAGTACTAGTAGACGGGAAGCAGGCGGGAAGTAAACCACTTTATGTTGTCCATGACAATAAAATTAAAGTTCCTGCATTAAGTTCATTTGTTTTAAAGTTAAAATAATATAATTTCACATACTGTAATTATATTACAATTCAATAAACAAAAAGAGAAGAACTCACCAAGGTTCTTCTCTTTTTCATGTGAAATTAGGGTTTCCATAATTGTAGATATAAGAGTTCTTGAAAGTAGCAAAAGGCAAGACGATGAACCTATTTACAAAATGACAAGAAAATGACAAAACTGTAAGAATGCATGAATGTTTGTAAGAAAGTTCGATGTTTTCCTTTTTCTTTTTTTATTAAAGTGAAAAAGAAGAAAGTGATGTCATAAGAGGTTGATATTTTTAGATAGATACAATAACCAAAACTATTTATGTAATGAAAGTATATGGAAATCAGTAAAACACCTTACTAAAAAGGAGGGATTTGAAATGTCTTTTTCTCAATTTAATATTGATATATTTCGAGCAATTAATGATTTAGGTAAACAATATTCATTCCTAAACTCAGCTGTGGTATTTTTGGCAGAATATATGGTATATATTTTTGCTTTAATTATTTTAGCTTATTGGTTTACTGGGTCCAGAAAAAGTAGAATGATGGTTATTCAAGCGCTGGTTGCTTTTGTAATTGCTGAGATAATCGGGAAAATAGCAGGGAAATTTCATTTGAATTATCAACCGTTTGCAGTATTGCCTGATGTTAATAAACTTGTCAATCATGCTATAGATAATTCATTTCCTAGTGACCATACGATTCTCTTTTTTTCGATTTGTTTTTCATTTTGGCTTGTTCGTAAAAAGATTGGGTGGTTATGGCTTATACTTGCATTTTGTGTAGCGATCTCTCGTATTTGGGTAGGAGTTCATTATCCTTTTGATGTTGCAATAGGGGCTTTAATAGGATGTGTTTCAGCGTTATTTTCGTATTGGTTAGTACCGAAATTTTCTTCTATCAAGAAGTTGCTTACTCTATATGAAAGAGTAGAGAAACATGTTTTACCATCAAAAAACAAATCAAAGGGATTTTGAGTATACAAGTATGTGAGTCTTTTGAATTAACAAATGTCATTACATTAAATCGTCTTGGAGGTCATTTTAAAGGAAGAACTGTTTTACACTGGAAAGGTGGAAATTATATTAAGACATTTTGCTAACAGGTGATATTTTTCAAGTGATTGCCAACTGTCAGTGAGTGAGTTTCATGTACAGTTATCTACATCCACTGCTAGTAAAGTAAAATAGCTGACGGATATAGTATAAGGGCTACCATTCAACCGTATTTATAATGCTTTTCATCGAGTCGTGTCAAAGCATGTGGACCTTGCTGTTCAGAAGTCAGCAGATCGATACATAAAAGCACTGCAGGGAACACTTTTTAATACATGAGATGTTTCAATATTATCTATAGATATCTGTAAGAAATAAAAATAAATAGATAAGTTTAGAGCATGTTATTATCATTTGTTTAAAACATGCTCTTTGTATTTAAAGTAACACCAGCATACTGACACGTATAAGTTATCAACAATCTTTATGTTGAAAGAATCTTAGTGTACGAATGTTGGTACTATCCCTTACTTAGTAATCTCACAATTTAAGACCTGTCATTGGATAAGTGCGGGGCGTTCAATCGATTTTGAATAAAATTGATAGTATCAGCGGCAATTTTTTTACGTTTAAGAACGATTCCGGCATGCCCACATGTATAAATATATCGTGTAGGTTTTTCCCAAGCTTCCCACAAGTAGTCTGTATCCTCAGAATGCACATATAGATCGTGCTTACCTGAAATTAATAAAATATTTTCTTTTTGTACTTTTGGTAATGCTTGACTCGGTTCAGTGATTTTCCAATAATCTATTAAATCATCATACGTAACACCATGATGTTCCAAGTCTTCTCTAATAAACTTACCTGGAGTTGTATTCCAAATTGAATAAGAGAGTCGATTTGCATAGAAAATGGATGCTAACACATCAATTTCTTCTTCAACAAGAGAGGTTAAGTTAGTAATAAATCCACCTAAACTAATTCCTATTAGAATCAGGGGACCATTTTTATTTGCTTTAATCCATTTGATCAAAGCTCGTAAATCAGCTACCGCTTGTCTAGTTGCTTGTACTGTTCGTTCAATATTTGCACTTACCATATACTCTCCACTGAAAAAGGATTGATCGGGTTTTCTTTCAAAATGATAGGGTAGAGTGAAATAATACATATTCCACTTCAGGCTGGTCATATGATCGTGGAATATTTTTTTCACACGTTCGTTAGAATCCATTCTCCAACCGTGAACAAAGATAACATGAGGTGCATCTTCAGTTTTATGTAAGAATAATTCCCCAGTTACAGAGTCGTTGCGTGAATCACCGGATTGAACTGAGCTTTTATATTTGAATTGCCCAGCCATGTATTCCTTTTCCTGTTTTGAATGCTTAATGTCAAAATGAATATAGGATGGTTTTACTTTATAAAAAGATTCTATGTCCTTTATATTTAATGAAGTGTTAGAAAGGGAAGTATACTGAAACGCTACACTTCTTTTTTTGTGTAAATCATATAAGGCGTACCGATCAATGAGTTTTGAAAAAATCAAATTAACCTCCTCCAAAATACATATTGTTTAAAACATGGACAAAATTTATGGTGTAAATTAATTATAAAATATTCTCTTTTCCTAATAGTAGGTGATAAATTTGCATATCATATTATAAAGCTTGCAATAAAATAAAACTATAAATAAATTATACTAAAATCTAAAAAGCAATTTAATATTCTTATTCATATAAGAGAATATTAAATTGCTTATTTTCGTATTAAAAGATGCACCTTTTAAAGTGACGTGATTTGTATGAGATACAGTAACTATATTAAAATCCCTATTATAGATATCCAAATAGGTTTCTCTATATTTATTGTATAGAAATTACACAGTAAATATTTTTTGTGCTACATACATTAAATTAATCTTAACCTTTTATATAAATTTATTAAACGGAATAACTCCTTACCAATATTCAAAAACGGCTGCGTTTTTGAATTTGTGTTCTAGCTTTTCTGAAACAGGTAAATAACTACACATAAACTCCTTATATCTCTAGTTAAACTACCGATTAGCTCCATATAAACTCTAGATAACCTATATAGAATACAAGATATCAAGGAGGTAAGAAAAAATGAATTTTATGAAACGAGCAATTCTCAGTATGAAAAAAAGGATAGGAACATCATTAATTTTGATGGCAGTTTTTCTGATTGTTACAAATTTGGTTCTTTCAGGTTTCACAATCCAAAATGCATCAAAAAAAGCAGCGGATGCTGCAAGAAAAAAACTTGGTGCAGATGTTACTTTAGGTCTTGATTTCGACAAATTAGGTCAAAAAGCTAAGGAAACTGGAGAAATGCCAAATCCGCCGCAGCTCGATACAAAAGAAACAGATCAATTAGCAAAGTCCAAGTATGTAAAAGACTATAATTACATAGCTAACACTTTCGGTATTTCTGATGGACTTAAACTAGTAGGAGCTTCAGAAGGAAAAGAAGAAGGTAAAGCGGGAATGGCGGCTGTGCGAGGCGGTTCAAGCTCTGGTACAGAAATAGATATGAATGCTTCTTTTATGATTGAGGGAGTTCGCAAGACTGCATTACAAGAAAGCTTTAAAAACGGAAAAAGTAAAATCATTGATGGAAAACCAATTACAGAGCAAATGAAGGATCAGAATGTAGCTTTAATGGAAAAACGATTAGCGGAATTAAACAATTTGAAAGTAGGAGACAAAGTTAAAGTACAATCAGGGGATAAGAAGGAAACCCTTGAGGTTGAAATTATCGGTATTTACGAAACCAATGAGCAAGCAATGAGTCAACAGGCTCCTCCTATAATGGATCCGGCTAATAAACTATATATGCCACATTCAACTATGAAAAAATTAGAAGTGGATCAAGGTATAAGTAGTGTTCAAGTCGTGTATTTCTTGAATGACCCACAATATATTGATGCATTTAAAAAAGAAGCAAAAAAATCTAATATTGATTTTAATTATTATAAATTAGATGCGCATGATTCATTGTACAAGCAAATGATTGGTCCTATCGAAAATATCTCTTCGACTTCTCAAATGATTATTTATATTGTATCGATTGCAGGTGCGATTATTTTAGGATTAATCATTATGCTATCAATTAAAGGACGTCGTAAAGAAATGGGAATTCTATTGTCCATTGGAGAGAAAAAGTGGAAACTGATGGCACAGTTCGTAGTAGAAGTAGTATGTGTCGCTATTTTAGCATTTGGATTATCCATAACAACAGGAGCTAAAGTTTCTCAATATATCGGGGATAATTTACTTTCGAATGAAATAGCTACTGCAAGCGAAGAAACAGATACCTCGCAACATGGTACTGTAATGATGGCTGGATCTGGTGGTACTCTACAAAATCAAAAAGAAGATCCGATTGATAAAATTGATGTAAGTGTAACAGGAGAAGATGTAGGGAAAATGGGTGGAATTGGACTAGCTATTGCTATAATAGCAACGCTTCTTCCAGCATTATCTATTCTACGTTTAAACCCAAAACAAATTCTTTTAAAAGATGAATGAGGAGGATCGATATGGAGACGATTTTACAGTTTAAAAATTTGGATTATTATTATGAAAGTAATGGAAAAAATGTAGCGATACTAGATAATGTTAACTTTTCTTTTCAAAAAGGACATTTCTACACGATTTTAGGACCATCTGGATCTGGTAAAACCACAACTCTAAGTTTAGGTTGTGGACTGGATGTCCCTAAAAATGGTTATGTACTGTATAATGGCAAAGATATTAGAAAAATTGGTTTGGATCGATACCGTAATCAAAATGTATCTGTAATTTTCCAATCTTATAACTTAATTACCTATATGACCGCTCTTCAAAACGTCTTAACAGCAATGGAAATTACAGGTGTTAAAGTGCAAAATAAAACAGCAAGAGCATTAGAATTATTAGAAAGGGTAGGACTCTCAGAAGCTGAAGCGAAACGAAACGTCCTGCAACTAAGCGGTGGACAACAACAGCGTGTAGCAATTGCTCGAGCACTATCGTGTAATGTTGATTTACTAATTGCAGATGAGCCGACAGGAAACCTCGACGAGGAAACCGCAATGGATATAATAGAACTGTTTCAAGAACTTGCACATAAAGAGAATAAATGCATTATTGTTGTGACGCACTCACAGGAGGTTGCTAAAAAATCAGATCGTGCAGTGTATTTAAGTAAGAAGAAGTTGGTCGTAAATGAAATCTAATATAAACATCATAACTGTTCAATTCACATAATTTTCAAAATCTATCTCTTTCAAAAGCTTATATTTGATTTATAATAAAATCAAGCCATAACCAAAATGGTCTCCCTGTACTGAATGTTAAAATAGTTTGTTGTTCCCGTTTTAATAATATTTGAAAAAGAACTTGTAGGATATTCTACAAGTTCTTTTTATTATAATTGGTTATCTATATCATGGGATAATCACACATAAAAAAACGAGACATTACCTAGATATATAATCTAAATACTGTCCCGTTTAACTGTGTATCTGTATAGTTATTGCAGAATTAAACCTACAATCATAATTAAACAAAATACTATTATCCAACCAAACGCACAATAGCCAAAAATTCTAATCCATTTAGGTAATTGATTCATGTTAATTTTATTTGAGGGAACTCCCTGCATAGAAAACATCATTTTTTGATCTCTATCTCTATTATTTTGTTGTTCATACATAATATCATCACCTTTCCAGAACTATTGTATTTATAGTATATCAGCCCAAAGAAAATTATGTACAGAATAAGAGGGGATAGCATATATATTATGTGGTGAATTTTATTAATAAATGCATTTAATTGCCATGTTTCTAAGCGTTAATCCGTTATAAATACTGAAAAAGAGCCCTACATAAATAGGATTCTTTTTCTTTAAATATTAACTTGCTGGATATGCATCAGAACCAAGGTAACGTTCTTTTATTATTTGAAGATGATGAAACTCATGACCAGCAATGATGTATGCTAATGCACGAACTGTAACTTCAGAATTGTTCGCATTTCCTCTTTGAGACCAAGCTTCTTTATCTAAGCTTCTAAGTAAATACAGGGTAGATTGGCGAACAACTATTAAATTTCCAAGAAGATCTTGCATAGATTGCTTATCAAAAGCAGCTCTAAGAACATACATATCATCATTATAGCCTGGAAGTTCTGCTGTCTCGCCTCGAGCGATAGATAGCAATCGATACGCCATAATCCTTTCTGTATCTGCTATATGACCGATTACTTCTTTTATACTCCATTTAGTAGGAGCATACCGGAAAAGTCCCTCACTATCAGAAATTCCCTTTAATAAAAGATTTGTTTCCTTCATTTGTTGTTCTAGAATATGTATGATATTTCCGTCTGATACTAAGTTGGTATACGTTGCATAATAGGAGTTATATTCACTTATCTTTGGTCTTATTTGCATACGAATCATCCTTTATGTTTTATGTTTAATCTTTACATATAGCTTATCATAAAAGAATTCCAAATTAATCTGAAAAATGGAGGCAAATATGCATTTTTCATCCTTCTTTTCAGTTTCATAGATGAAATGCATGTCAAATAAGAGAATCTAATTTGCTGCTAAGCGGAATTTCGTTTTTTGCTGTTATAGTAGAAGGTAAATATTTAAGGTGACTTATGACAATCGCCATTTAAAAAGCAGCATATGTCATTAAATGAAAAACCTGTTAATAAGTTTATATTTACTACAAAAAAACAAACAAACTCGTCCTATTTAAAGGAGAGTTTGTTTGTTTTTTTATGTTTAGATAATGGAATACTCATGCAAAATTGCACACTATGTTCCATATTTTTTATTGAATACTTTATATCTAGCGTTTCAAGAATTTGTTTAACAATATATAGCCCCAGACCACTTCCTCCAGTATTTCGATTTCTTGATTTTTCAATTCGATAAAATGGTTTGAAAATTTGTTGTAAATCTTCATCTTTAATATTGACACCTGTATTTATAATTTGCATTTCGATTTGACTTTGTTTAGAATCCTCACTTAATTTTATATAGACTCTTTCATTATGTGGGGAATACATAACCGCATTATGGATAATATTTTTACATGCTTTTTCTAAAAGAGCACAATCTGTATAAATAGAAAGGTCAGAATCAATTTCTTTTATTATTTCGATGCTTTTTTGAGAAGCAAAAAATTCGAGATCTTTTGTAATTGTACCTATTAATTTTGAAAGATTAACTTCTTCTACTTTTAGTTTGAAGGTGTGTTGTTCTAATTTCGATACACTTAAAATTTCACGAACTAATTGTTCCATACTTTCAATAATTTGATGATTTTTCTTTAAATATTGATCGCGATTTTGATAAGGGCCAATATTGTATATCATCCCTTCTAAGTATCCTTTCATTACAGTAAGAGGGGACTTTAATTCATGTGCTACAATCGCAAAAAACTCTCTGCGCTTTGTTTCTATTTCTCTTTCTTTTTCAATATCATTTTTTAATTGTTCATTTGCTTTTTTTAAATCAAACATAGCTTGTTGTAAGTTAATAGACATGTCATTCAAACTATTAGACAATTCTCCTAACTCATCTGTAGAGCGAACCTCAATTTTTTCGGAGAAATCTAAATTTGCCATCTTTTGTGCACCTTCATTAATATAAATAAGTGGCTTTGTAATAAACCTGGAATAAAAATAAGCACTCCCTATACCAATTACGAGTACAATGATACTAATATAGGGGAGAAAGCGTACTAAAACCTGTGAAGCTTCATCAATCGGTTGAAATGTAGCAAACACTACAAGCGTTAAACTACCATCTTGAAATTGAATTGGTTTCGTAACGTTATATGAATTGCTAAGGGTACCTACATTCTCGAACCGTGTTGCTCTAGTAACTACTGTTGTTTGCGAACCACTTTGAGTAAAAGAAAATGAAGGAGAGTATTTAATTATTCCCTCATTATTTTGAAGATAAAGCATCGCATTATTTTTTTTTGCATATTCATCAAAAAGTGGTATCGCATCTTGAAACGTAAGATCTTTAGACTTATCAATGATTTCTTTTATTCCTGTTTGAAGTTGATCTGTTTTGTATTGCTCATAAAATGTAGGGAGAAAGAAGTATAAAGTTAAATAAATCAATACTGCAAAGGATAACAAAATGAGAGATGTAGTCATAAAGAGTTTATAAGTAATTTGCTTCATTTTCATGAGTTTCACAATACTATTCATCAATTTTATAACCAATACCCTTTATTGTTTTAATATAAGGGATAGCTAATTTTTTACGTAGATTTTTAATATGTGTATCAATAATTCGTGTTTCTCCAAAATAATCGTACCCCCAAACCTTCTCTACGATATTTTCTCTTGTAAGTACTTTTCTCTCATTTTGAAATAGTAGTTGTAGAATTTCAAACTCTTTTGTCGTTAATATAATTTCAACGTCATTTACATACACTCTATATGCATCCACATCGATACGAACTTCTTTAAAAATCAAATGATTATTTACATTTTTATCATAACTTCTTCTAAGTACAGCTTCGACTCGTCTAATCAAAACATGAAATGAAAAGGGTTTTGTTATATAATCATCGATCCCAAGATCGAATCCTTTCATTTGATCTTCCTCTTCTTCCAACGCAGTTAGCATAATAATTGGTACGTTTGACTGACTTCGGATCATTTTAGAAACTTCAAATCCATTAAGATTAGGCATCATGACATCTAGAAGAATTAAATCAAATGATTGCTTATTAAATTGTGTCATACCCTCTAGTCCATCTGAAGCGACTACCACTGTATACTGCTGTGTCATTAAAAATTGTTTAATTAATTCCTGAATTTCTTGATCGTCCTCTACCACGAGAATATGATAGTTTTTCATAATATCACCTCTGGTAGTCATTATAGCCGTACTATCTGGAGTTTATGTGGAGATACAGTAGTAAACTTCATAGGACGTTTACTACCAAAAAGTATTATTAGCTATATTACTTTTTTATGGAGAAATAATTGCTTTAAAAAACTTATCGTATGAATTGATGTACGATTAATATTTACGAAAAACTAATGTATAATAATGCGAATCGTATGTAATTTCTTAAAATTTGCGAAAATATACTTTTGCTTCTTTACCAAAAGAGGAAAAGGAATTTCAATATAGAAGAAGCTACTGTAATACTAGAGTGTGTGCCAAGAACTTTGGATTTCTCTCATCTAGTTTCTATTTAATCGTTAATCACTACATAACAATGTTCTGGCTAAACCAAAAGTTTAAAGGTACAAACTTGGAGAGATTTATATAATGTTAGAAAGGTTGTGAAATGATTTGATGGGTTATAAAGCGATGCTGTTTGATTTAGATGATACATTACTTGATAGGGATAAAGCAGTAGAGGCATTATTTTTAATTGTTTTAGAAAAGTGTTATGAGGATGTTAGTGATGCAGTTAAAAGCAACATGTTACAGAAATTCAAAGAATACGATAAAAGAGAATATGGCATAAGTAATAAAACGACAGTTTTAGAATCATTGTTTGATGAATTCACGCCGAAGTATAGATTGCCACGCAATTACATCCAAGATTTTTGGAATAATAATTTCCCTAGATGTTTTTCAATAGACCAAAATACTATTCATTTCTTAAATCAAATAAAGAAGCACTTTAAAGTTGGAATTATAACAAATGGATCAACTCAGAGGCAAAAAGCTAAAATATTTAACACGAATTTAAATAGGTATTTTGAAACAATCATTATTTCTGAAGAAGTGGGATTTAGTAAACCTGATAAACGTATATTCGAACTAGCATTAAATAAGCTAAATTTACAGCCGGAAAATACTTTATTTGTTGGTGATGACTTAGAAAAGGATATTGCTGGTCCTCAAAATGTAAATATAAAAGGTGTGTGGTTTAACCCTCAGAAGATCAAGAATACTACCAAAATACAACCGTATGCCGAGATTAACACTTTGGATAGTTTGTTAAGTTATGTTACTCCACAATATTTTTATAACAAGTAAAAGTAATTCTATATATATTCAAAAATATAAAAAAGAGAAACTATCATTAATTTCATTGACCGTATTAGTAATAAAAAATAGATATTTACAATAAAAAATAGATGTGATTTTAATAGCTGAGGCTAATTTAATCTATGATTAATACGAAGTTTTGTAAAACAATTTTACTCATACTGTGTAAATTATAAAGGGGTGGGACTATGGAAATAAAGAAATTAGTAATCGATGGAATCAATATTGCGGTCATTAGAAACGATAAGGTATTAATATCGGATGTTCAGTCTGCATTAGATACTATGGCAACAGTTCAATATGAGGTAGATGCGAAACATATTATTATCCATAAATCTTTAATAAGTGAAGATTTCTTTAATCTAAAAACACGGCTTGCGGGGGATATCCTTCAAAAGTTTATAAACTACAAGGTAAAGATTGCTATTGTTGGGGATTTCTCTATGTATACTAGTAAAAGCTTAAAGGATTTTATTTATGAATGTAATAAAGGGAATGACATTTTTTACTTAGCAACTGAACAACAAGCAATTGAAAAACTAAGTACATTAAAGTAATAATTATATCCTGCTAAATTCCCCCATTTCACTTAGTTCATAATTATATACGATATAGAAGAACTGATGTTTGTGGTAAACTAAGAGATGAATAAAGGGGGAGTTTTTTTGAACAATTTTAATAATATAATCCAAAATTTAAATAATATAGTTTACAAACCTAACAATTTAATGATTACGAATCTAAAAGAAGAAAAGCAAAACGCAGAATATGCAGGATGTTTATTCCACTTAAATAACAAAACCATTCGTTTTAGAAAATCAAAAGTTACTCCTAATAAAATTGGTCAATTTGTTTCTTTTTGGGAGAAAGATGACAATATGCAAAATCAAGCATTTTCTTATGACGCTGCTCCTGACTTATTAGTTATTACTTGTATAGATGATCATAAACTAGGACAATTTATTTTGCCTAAAGAGATTCTTCTTAAGGAAAAAATCTTGAGAACACAAAATCAAAAAGGCAAGATGGCTATGAGGATTTATCCTCAATGGGATAAGCCTGTCAGCAATCAAGCTAAAAAGAGCCAAATGTGGCAACTTCAGTATTTTGTTGATTTAAGCGATCATAATAATTTACCTATAGACAAACTATTAAATTTCTATTCGTAGCTTCTTATTTTAAGTGATCTTGTCGGTTAGACTTTTTGTACCGGTACAGTTAAACGAAATGTAAATTGTTTCAGTACCCCATCAAATTTACAATCAGCATATACTATTTTAACTTATACATTTTAAGGGGTGCTGACTATGACAAGTCTACAACATAAGCTTTTTACAAGATTGAATCTTGCAAAGCGTACTGAAGTGAAGTTTGAAGAATTAAATACAATTCTCTTTGCATTTGCACACACTATACCATTTGAGAATTTAGATGTTATAGCGGGTAATGCAAAAGTAATTTCTAAAGAAAACTTACAAGAGAAAATCTTAATGAACTCTCGTGGTGGCCTATGTTATGAATTAAATACTCTTTTTTACTATTTCTTAAAAGACTGTGGCTATGATGTACAACTGGCATTAGGTACGGTGTATAAAAATGATATAAAAGCATGGGCACTTGAGGATGGCCATATAACAATTATTTTAACTTATGATAATGTACAGTATTTAATTGATGTAGGTATAGCTTCATTAGTACCTCTTGTTCCTGTACCTTTTACTGGCGAGTCTGTTTCTTCAAAAAATGGTTCGTACCGGGTGAGACGAAAAGATACGAGTAAAGGAAATTATGTTTTAGAAAGAAAAGATGCTGCTGGAGAATGGAAAGTTTGTCATGCTTTTTATAAACATATTATTGATGAGATAGTAGTAAATGATGTTCAAAGAAGAGTGATAGAAGATGAGAAGTCTATTTTTAATAAGGGACCAATTGCAGTAAAGTTGACGAACTCTGGCCATATTTCATTAACGAATACAAGTTTAACCGAAATTATTCATGGGGAAAAAACTAAGCGTGAAATTACAGAAGATCAATATAAAGAGTTTTTATATACTTTATTTGCTATTAAGTTATGAATAATAAAGATAGCCGGTTCTTATTCAGAAGCGGCTATTTTTATTATTTTTGGTGTAAATGGTTTTCTTCTAATATGTTTCGGAAACTGCGGTATAGTTAATGTTTTTAATGTTTCCTCAGCTTCTTCATATGTATGAAAAATTGGTTCTTTTCCATCATCCCCTTGTAAAACTAGCCCTTCATCTCGGATTACATATGGCATAAAACCACCCTATCTATTAAAGAATTATGTTCTTTTGCGGCAGAACAACACGATTTAAAGTTTGATTTTCTTAATACATATAATACACTAGAACAGTACGAAAAAGTATGTACAATGAATTTTGAATGTAAAGGAAGATTATTATGTCAGTTATTGATAAATTGAAACTTAATAAGTATACAAATATGGTCGTTATTAACGAACCAAGTGATTATGACATTTTTACAGGTAAAGAAAATGCATTCTCAAAAGAACACGATGCTATCTTTATATTTGTAGAAACGCTTGATGAAATGGTGAAACAAACGAATTTTATTATTAGTAATGAAGAATTACTAATTGAAAAAGGTTACGTATTCTTCGCATATCCGAAAAAAGGTAATGCTCGTTATAGTACGTTTATTCACCGTGATGAGATGTTTCCGGCATTAAACGTTGGAGAAGATGGTTATGTGGGAGAAAGCGATATTAAATTTGCACGAATGGTAAGTATGGATGAAGTCTTTACTGTTGTAGGTTTAAAACGTGAAAAGAAAAAAACAACGAAAACATCTGCTATGAGTCAATGTGTTGCCGATTATGCAGATCAAATTAAAGATGTTGAAGCATTATTAACAAATCACCCAAATGAACTTAAGTTTTATCAAAGTTTAACGCCTGGATATCAGAAAGATTGGGCACGTAATCTTTTTTCTGTAAAACAAGAAAAAACACGTGAAAAACGTCTAGAGAAAATGATAGAAATCCTTTCACAAGGCTATAAAACAATTGAGTTATTCCGTAAGAAGAAAAAATGATGATTAAGAAAGTCACAATGCTGCAACAATTAATTGTGATGAGTACATTGAAAAAAGTATTCCTTCCATTATACTAAGGAATGTTCTTATATTTATATAATTAGCAAAAGAGAAAAGGTGTTTGAAATGAAATCGTATATTGTAGTTGGATCTGGAATTTTAGGAGCGTCTACTGCTTATCATCTTGCTAAGGCAGGTGCGAATGTTACTATCGTGGATCGCCAACAATTAGGGCAAGCAACTGATGCAGGAGCAGGTATTGTATGTCCATGGCTATCACAGCGTCGTAATAAAGCATGGTATAAAATTGTTAAAGGCGGTGCACGTTACTATTCTTCGTTAATTCAGCAATTAGAAGAAGACGGTGAAACGGACACAGGATATAATCGTGTGGGTGCAATTAGTTTACATACTGACGAGAAAAAGTTAGATCAAATGGAAGAGCGAGCTTATAAACGACGTGAAGATGCCCCAGAGATTGGTGAAATCACTCGCTTATCAGCTGAAGAAACAAAAAAATTATTCCCAGCATTATCAGACGAATATAGTTCTGTTCATATTAGTGGTGCTGCACGAGTGAATGGAAGATTATTACGCAATGCATTAATAAGTGCTGCGAAAAAACATGGTGCAACTTTTATAAAAGGCGATGCCATATTGGTCCGTGAAGGAAATCATATTACTGGAGTTACAGTAAACGATGAAACAATTTTAGCAGAAAAGGTTATTGTAACTGCAGGCGCATGGGCAAATGAAATCTTGAACCCATTAGGAATTAATTTCTTAGTTACATTCCAAAAAGGACAAATTGTTCATCTGCAAATTGAAAATACAGCAACAGAAAATATGCCAGTTGTTATGCCACCAAACGATCAATATATTTTAACGTTTGACAATGGTCATGTCGTAATTGGTGCAACACATGAGAATGATACTGGTTTCGATCATCGTGTAACAGCAGGTGGTTTACATGAAGTATTCCATAAGGCATTAGCAGTTGCACCTGGCTTAGAAAATGCTACAATGCTTGAAACGAGAGTTGGATTCAGACCATTCACACCAGGATTCTTACCTGTTATCGGACCACTACCTAACTTTGAAGGAATTTTCGTTGCGAATGGATTAGGAGCTTCGGGTTTAACAGCTGGTCCATACTTAGGAGCGGAACTTGCTAAATTAGCGCTCGGACAGCCGATTGAATTAGATTTAAATGATTATGACGTTGCTGGCGCAATTGAATAATATAGGGTACTGCTAACATTTAGGAAAAACCATGCTAAACAAATTCGACAGAGAATAAGCAGTTTTTCCTCTGTTAAGAGTAAGCCTGTTTATGAAAAATAAAATTCTTTAAAAATAGAGAGCCAACATTATAAACCTGCATTAATAATGTAGAATTGTGATGTCGGCTCTTTATTCATATTGATTTAAAACTTATTTTCGAGAGGAGGTTAAGTAATGAGAGCACCATATCAAGTATTGATATTTCCTTATATAAAAACTGACGATTCTATTCAATATGCTATTTTTAACCGAAGTGATTATGGTTATTGGCAAGGAATAGCTGGTGGCGGAGAAGACGGTGAGATTCCTATTGAATCAGCAAAACGGGAAGCGTTTGAAGAGGCTGGTATTACAAGAGAATGTCCATATATACAATTAGATTCTGTGTCTTCACTACCAGTAGAGGATGTAGTTGGAGGATTCCTTTGGGGAGAAGAGATTTATGTAATAAAAGAATTTTCTTTTGGAGTTAAAGTCCCTACAAAAAACATATCATTATCTAAAGAACACTTCCATTATAAATGGTTATGCTTTGAGGAAGCAGTAACGCTTTTGAAATGGGATAGTAACAAAACAGCATTGTGGGAATTAAACAAAAGATTATTAAAACAATAAAAGTGTTAGCTAACAAAGATAGTAGTGGAACAAGAATTGAACCATTAACAAACCTTTGCTACACTTCTAAACAATGTTTTAGATTATAAAATAGAGTAATATAGATTTTGTATAGGTAATTTACTAAGAGAACTTGTACTAAGAAAAGCCCTATACAGTTGACTCTGAAAAAATGAAAATAGTTAGAAATATTTTTATATCGTACGGTTTTTGGCTATGAATAACGGAATAAATATTAAGTATTCAACAGTTTAAATAAAACGAGTTAGCTTTTTATTTTAAGAAGAAAGATGACTCGTTTTATGCTAAAATTCGCTTAGTGTATATTTTCGTTAAAATGTGGGTGGGCCCCCTTTTAGCAAAACCGGAGTGGGAATGATGAGTATAAATAGTTTTGTGGGATTGATAAAGGATGAATTATTAAAAGAGGTAAGTATAAGAAGTGAGGATGAATTCGAGCCTGTAGTAGTTAAAGATATTCCTAGACTTTGGAAGTGTTTAGGAACAGGTAATTATGCCGCAGTATTCATGCACAAAGAATACAAAGATTGGGTAGTGAAAGTTTACGTGCGAGAAGGAGAAGGAATTGAAAAAGAGTCAGAAGTATACCGAAGAATTGGAGATCATCCTTCTTATTCAAAGCTTATATATAAAGGAGAAAATTTCATAGTATTGAAACGTTTAAAAGAAATTACCTTATACGATGCTATTCATAAGGGGATTAAAATTCCTAAGCAAGTAATACTTGATATTAATGAGGCTTTAGAGTATGCGAGGGAACAAGGGTTAACTCCTTGTGATGTTCACGGGAAAAATGTGATGATGGAAAAAGGAAGGGGATATGTAGTCGATGTATCTGATTTCTTAAAAACAAAAGAAGATAGTAAGTGGAGAGACCTAGAAAAGGCATATTTCACCTTTTATTTTCCTTTCATTTATAAATTGCCTCTCCCCGTTAAAATACCGTATTTTATGTTAAACATTGTTAGACGTTCGTACAGAAAATATAAGAAACTTAAAAAGAAATTCAAATTGTAAAAGGACCACATACTTATCTTTAAGTAGATAAGTGTACCAATAGTAAACAAAAGTACCGTACATTTTAGATATGTCTAATATGTACGGTACTAATTTTATAATTTCATGTAGTATCCAGTTGAACAAATGGTTATCCCGCTACATCGCCATAAACTTAAGAAATGCATTGTTCCTAAAAATGATTTGAATTCACATAAATAACTTTAGAAAAATTTAAAATTTTGTTTAGGGGCTACTTCAAGACCTTAGCTTGCTGGGCATGTGGTGCTATCCCAAAATATAAAAAGATTAGGAGTGAATCCTAATCTTTTTATTTATACATATTTTTTTTAGTTATATCACTATCAATTCCAAAACGGGATATTTTGAATAAATGAAACCGTCAAAATAAGTGTTGATACGGAACCAGCAGTTACTAAAGTTACTATTTTTCGTCCATTCTGTTCTTTTGAAGGTTTTATAAGTTCTGTAATTAACACAATCCATATTATGATAGAGATTATTGAAATAATATTTATAGACATATGTAACACATCCCTTCTTATTTTCACATAAATATTTCTTCTTTTATAAAATAAAAGCAATTTAACAAGAAAATATGTAACGCATTACAAATCAATATTTTCCTGTTAAACCACCTTTTTTAAATAGAAATACGACTGATAAAACGATAACAACAGCCTTCAAACTTCCCCAATATGGATAAATAGCATGATCTGTTAGACTAGCATATTGAAAAATATTCTCTAAACCGAAAATCCCTATAATGATCGCTAAAAGAAAAGCGGCTTTTCCAATAGTCGTATTACGATAGAGGGTAAATAAATAGACTGCGAAAATTATTGGTAAGATGATTTGTAGTACGATTATCATAGTTCGTCCCCCAGAGTATTTATAATTATATTATATACAAAATTGTAATAAAAAGGAATGCGACTTATTCGATACTAACAGAACTACTCTAATCATATTCTTCTATAAAAAAGAAGAAAAAGGGGTGTACAGTTAATTGACAAAAGTTAAAGTTAGTTTACGACCCATTGTTCATAATATAAATTTACCAACCGTATTGAAAACAACGATATTTCCAGGTGAATCGACCGAAAGACTATTTATCGCAACCCAATTAGGAGAGATTTTTTACATAGGGGACGGCGTTATAAAGACATTTTTAGATATTCGTCAACAAATTATTAAATTAGGTACATTTGAAGAAGGTGTTTCTAGTAGCGGTTATGATGAACGCGGATTGCTAGGACTTGCGTTCCATCCAAAATTTTATCAAAATGGGTTATTTTATCTTCATTATTCAGTAGCCGGAACTCAAGGGCTAGGTGCACTTTCTGAACAATTTAAACCGAATCCTTGTGACCCTAAAACGTTAAATTTAAAGTGGGTTAATAGAAATACGCAATATGATCACATTGATACTGTGGAAGAATGGAATTTACAATCTAATGGTCAAGCTCAAAAGCGACGAACATTACTGAATGTAAGAAGACCATTTTTTAATCATAACGGAGTCAATAGTTTAAACTTTTCACCTGAGACTGGAAAACTTGTTTTTACAAATGGAGATGGCGGATCAGGTTATGATCCATTTAATTTAAGCCAAGATGATTTAGAAATAGCAGGTAAAATAATTGAAATCGATGTAAGTAAAAATACATTTATAAATAACCCTCCTGTAGTTACACGCTTCGATGAACTTCCTTTATCTATACAAGAAACACTTACAGTAATTGCAAAAGGAGTACGTAATATAACTGGCATTTCATTTCAAAGGTTTTATAATCAATATATCAAATACACCGGAAATGTCGGACAGGATATTGTAGAGTCTATTTTTTCATTTATTCAATATAAACCTATACCGGTTACAGAACTTGTTCAAATGCATTTTATGAGGCTAACTCCCACTCAAGATGGGTTTATCAATTTTGGGTGGCGAGGATGGGAAGGGGATTTACCTACTTCTTTTATACGACATTGTTCTGAGAATCAGACTTTGGATGAGAGAACAATGGCTTATTATGATGAAACGATACAAACTTCAGTGAAGCGTATTCTGCCTCTACTTAGTTATTTTCATAAAGATTCCAGACCCGATAAATTTGGAGGAACTTCACTTACAGGAGTTCAGCCGTATATGGGAACTGCAATCCCGAATTTAACAAGTAGCGTCGTATTTACTGACCTTGCCCAGAAAGAAGAATCAAAGTCTCCAGTTAAGGGGGTTTTAGCCTATACTAGAGCAGGTACAGACGGTAAACATGCTGAGTTTCATGCTATTGAAACCAATTATGATTTTGGTACGCAAGAAGCTTATTATATGAGTTTAGGAACAAATTTGAATCAAACTAGATTATATTTAGGAGTTTACGGTTCTATGAAAGTAACTGATTTTAACAAAGGTACCATTTTCGAAATTGTTCCTTGATACGATATACACTCGCAGTTTAATAATCCAGGGAATTCATTTTGTTTCAAAACGCACAATTTATCCCCCTAAAAGTCTTTTATTGTCTAGTAATTCATAACAAGTAGAAAGCAGCTCATAAACCACTAGTGTATGAATAATATAGAAAGTAATGAATGAGGTATCTTTAGGGGGTATTTTAATGAATTGGTTTGTACGTTATTGGTATCAATTGATGATAGAACATGATACGAACTTTGTTCATAAAAGAAAATTGTCCCTTGCGAATAAGTTAGTACTTACAGCTTTAATGAGTGCATTGGCCACCATGTTTCAAGCAGCAGGAAACTTAGTTCCTGGTATAGGTTTACTCATTAGTCCATTTTCGACATTGCCAATTTTTTTTGCTATTTTCTATTCTATTCGTGAGGGAATACTTTCTTATATTCTTACTATTTTTCTATTATTTATTATTGAGCCAAGTGAACTAATTGTCTTTCCTTTTACTACAGGCTTATTAGGTCTAGCCTTAGGACTAGCCTTTTTAAAATTCAAGAGGAGAATTTGGATTGTTTCCTTTTCAGCGACTTGTCTACTTATAGGGATTATGATCGTTCTCGATGTTTTCCGTTTTCCGGTACTTGGTCCTACTGTTCATACAACTATGGACATAAAAATTATTTTATCAATATTTATACTGAGCTTTCTATACTGCTGGATTTATGCAGGTTTTTGCAGAATAATGATGAATAGATTATGTAAAGTGTTGTATTGACAATGGCATAATGAAGATTGGAGAATGGAGAATGCATTCATGACTAACGTTGCAGTTAGAAGACCGAATTTGAATGATGTAGATGAACTATATTTATTTTTCCGTATCGTTATTACGAATACATACAAAAATGAAGGATTGTCACAATTATTGGATGACATAGAAAATGAAATTAACTCAAAAAAGCAGTATTTGAAAAGTGATTTTGAAAGTAACGGAGAAAGTCGTTACTTTTTATTAGCGATTGATACAAGTAATGATAAAATCATTGGAACAATCGAAACCGGTCCAGCAAGTACATTGATTACTAGTTGTACAGGTGGTGTACTTAAAAATTTGTATGAAATAGGAACTGTATTCATACTTCCCGAATATCAAAGAAAGGGAATAGGGCGTTTATTACTACATACAATGTTTCTTACATTACTTAGCAGAGGGATAACAGAATATTGTTTAGATAGTGGATATAAAAATGCGCAAAGTATATGGATGAAAAAGTTCGGAAAACCTAGCTATGTATTGAAAGATTACTGGGGAGAATCCAGTGATCATATGATTTGGAAGAAAAGTTTACATGATACACCTATAATATTTGAATTATAAAATGAAATATGCCCCTGAACATAGCTTTTCTTACTTATGTATGCTATTATTTATCTTTATAATAAAAGAGGACGTGAATGAACTTGATTAAAATTAGTATCCCTGAAGTTGATGTTACAATTACTGAACGTAAACAAGTTATTAAAGGAGACGAGCCAATCATTACTCCAATTAATGGATTTATCGATTTCCACTTGTTCCCTAGAGATAAAGGCGGCATTTTTATGTTTTACAATATTAATGACGAACTACTTTTCGTAGGTAAAGCTCGTAAAATTAGACAACGTATTAAGAAGCATTTTGAAGATAATGTATCACCAATTAAAAATCACCGTGATGAAGTATACCGCATTGATGCATGTATCGTAGAAGATCCAACAGAAAGAGAAATTTACGAAACATATATCATTAATGAATACAAAGCGAAATATAACGTTGATAAAGTATTCTACAAATAATCAACATTAATAAAAAACAATCCTAGCTAATATGCCAGGATTGTTTTTTATTTAGATTTATTCTTCATATCTTTCTCCTTTTTTTAAATGATTAGCCACAATAAAACAGAATATCCCTATAAATATAAGTACAATACCAAGCGTTTTATGTTTTCCCTCAAAGAAAGGAATATCTGAAATAACATTTGTCATACATAGTCCTAAAAATACAAGGATAGGGCCCATCCAAAGTAATACATTACCGAATTTTGTGTGCGTCCACATAATAACCCTCCTTAATTCTCTTTACATATATATCCATAAATTAAAAGTAAATTCATAGAGAAATATAGTTTTTTTCATATCGAAAATTTAACCCTCATATATTGGTACAAGCAAAAGAGAAAGGAGACCATCATGAATTGGTTAGAAGCTTTCATATTAGGTATAATTCAAGGTTTAACAGAATTTTTACCAATCAGTAGTACCGGACATCTTTATTTAGGAAGACATTTATTTCAATTAGATGAAGCAGGCTTATTTTTAGATACGATGTTGCATATTGGGACTTTACTTGCAGTGTTTATTTATTACAAAAAAGAATTTATATATTTAATTAAAAACCCATTTTCAAAGCTCATGTTATTACTTATCGTTGGGACAATACCCGCAGTTGTAATTGGTTTATTGTTTAAAGACTTCTTTGAAGATATTTCAAAAACAGGAATCACAATCGGTTGGGAGTTTTTAGTGACCGGATTCTTTCTCTACATGGCAGATAAACAAAAGAATGGTCGTAAAAAAATGGATGACATAACATATAAAGACGCATTAATTATCGGTTCATTTCAAGCGGCTGCTATTTTTCCAGCCATTTCCCGTTCTGGAATGACAATTGTCGCTGCATTATGGAGAAAATTAGACCGTGAAACAGCTGCTTACTTTTCTTTTTTACTTTCGACACCAGCAATCGCCGGAGCTATCATTTTGCAATTTGTAGACGTTTTTCAAGGGAAAGCAGAATCTATTTCTAGTACATCTTTAATTGTCGGAACGTTATCAGCATCGTTTTTTGGATACATAGCCGTTTCATGGATGATTCAATATTTAAAACGCCACTCCTTAAAAGTATTCGCGTATTACGTATGGGGATTAGGTATTTTAATTTTAACGTTGCAATTTACTGATGTATTTTAAGTATAATGAAAAAGAAGTTAATTAGTTTAAGATCCTGTTTCATTCATACAAGGCAGGATCTCTTTTTATTAAGGGGGAAAACATGTTTAATAAGGCTATCGTTATTGGTGGAAGTATGGCAGGAAAGTTTGCAGCAAAAGCATTATCAACTTCTTTTAAAGAAGTAATCATTTTAGAAGTCGGTGAAAAATGGGATGGAAAAGCTTCAAGAAAAAGAGTGCCACAAAGTAATCATCCTCACGTGTTATTAAAAGGTGGAGAAAAAGCAATTGAAGAATTGTTTCCTACTATTACGCATGAATTAATAGAAGCGGGCAGTATTATAAACAACTTTACACGTGATTTGAAATGGCATCAATTCGGTCTATGGAAACAACCGTTCATAGGGGAAGTACATATGATTCAACAAAGTCGTCCTTTGCTAGAATGGCATATTCAAAAACGAATACATCAAATTTCAAATATTACTATTAAATATGAAACATTGGTTAAAGGGTTATTGATAGATGAAAAGCTTAACAAAGTGTGTGGAGTAAAAGTTAAATATTTAGAGACTGATACACAAGAAGAAGTCCATGCAGATCTTGTTGTTGATGCGAGTGGATTTGGCTCAAAAAGTATAGAGTGGTTACGAGAATACGGAATTGAAGTACAAGAAGAGAAAGTTCGTATTGATTTATTTTACGCAACGAAAATGTTCAAACTTAAAGAAAATGAGGAGTTAGACTGTTGTAATATGTTAATGTCTCCGAGTTTCCCTGATAACCCTTATGGCGTTCTTATTCAAACGATAGAAGATAATCGTTATTTTGTTACTTTCAGTGGATACGCAAACGAGAAAGCACCACAAACAGATGATGAGTTTTATGATTTTGCTGAAAACCTATCAATTTCTAATGTTACAGATTTCCTAAACAAGGCTGAGGGAATTACTGATATAAAGACATACAAAATTCCTTATCAAGTACGCCGGCGATTTGATTTAGTGAATAATGTACCAGAAGGATTATTAGTTGTTGGAGATGCGCAATGTCGTTTTGATCCCGTTTTCGGCCAAGGTGTATCAGTTGCTGCTATGGAGGCTCACCAATTGCAATTACTTCTGCAAGGTAGAAAACAACTTGATAAAACATTTACACAACAATTTTATAAAAAGGCAGCTAATATAATAGAAACCCCATGGGATATGACAACAACGGAAATATCACGTCACCCGCAGTTAAAGAGAGAATTAACTACAAAACAAAAATTTCAGCTATGGTATACGAAACAAATATATCGACTATCCGCAAGTAATTCTGATGTTTATATTCGGTTAGTACGAGTGATGAATTTGATTCGTAGTCCATTTCATCTTTTTCATCCGAAAGTGCTACTATCTGTATTACTTAATCGAAAGTAATAGCAGGAATATAATTGATTAAAAAAGAATGTATAACAGTTAGTAAATCAAGAAGGAGAATACGGGATGGAAATATACATAGAGCAACTAAAGAAACAAGATGCTAAGGATTTATTTACGTTTGAACTTACGAATAAATCTTTTTTTGAAACAATGGTACCAAATCGTGGCTCGAAATATTTTGAATTTGAATATTTCCAAAAACTACTAGACGATTTATTAATAGAACAGGCGGATGGAGATTCTTATTTTTATTTAATTCGTAATGAAGAAAAAGAAATTGTAGGACGAATAAATTTAGTAGATATAGATACAGAAACTCGAATTAGTTCTCTAGGGTATCGGGTCGGAGAAAAATTTACTAAAAAAGGAGTTGCTACAGCAGCCGTAAAATTAATTTTAGACGTAGCGAAAAATAATGAAATTAATGGGGTTCATGCTAAAACAACTACTAATAATCTCGCATCAAAAATTGTACTAGAAAAAAGCGGATTTTCTTCTTATCAAAACGAATCAGATACAACTTCTGTAGAATTAAATGGAGAACATGTGAAGTTTGTACATTATATTTGGAGAAATACTTCACGCTTATAATAAGGAGGACTTATTCATGAATGATTTACGTTATCCAATTGGCCAATTTACATACAAACGTCCTATAACTGAAGAAATGATTGATACATGGATTCAAGAAATTGAAGATTTACCTCATGAACTAACAAAGGCAATTAAAGATTTAGATCAGAAGCAGTTAGATACACCATATCGCGTTGGAGGGTGGACTGTACGTCAAGTAGTTCATCACGTTGTTGATAGCCATATGAATAGCTACATACGCTTTAAATTAGCACTGACAGAAAAGAATCCAACTATTAAGCCGTATAAAGAAGAGAAGTGGGCAGAGTTACCCGATTCAAAATTACCGGTAGATGTTTCACTAGTAATGCTAGATTCATTACATAAAAGATGGGTTAACCTTTTATATTCTCTAGAAATTGAAGATTTAGAAAAAACATTTAACCATCCTGAAACTGGTGAAACAAAACTTGCTGTTGCAATAGGACTATACGCATGGCATGGTCGTCATCATACCGCTCATATTACCTCGTTAAGAAAGCGACTTAATTGGTAACATGGATATTATATTAGAGAAGGCGACAGAAAGTGATGCAGAAGTTATATTTCAAATGCAAATAGACTCATTTAGCCCTTTATTACATAAATATAAAGACTATGAAACAAATCCAGCAAATGAAACTATCGAAAAAACTATTTGTAGAATAAATCATGTAGACGGTGGCTTCTATAAAATAATAGTGGTAATGAATCTTGTTGGAGCGATATGCATTTCACAAAAAGAAACACCCTCTAAATTTTGGATCAGTCCAATGTTTATTCACCCGAGTTATCAAGGAAAAGGAATTGCCCAAAAGGTACTTACATTAATTGAGGAAATGTTTCCTGAAGCAACGAGCTGGGAACTTGCTACTATTTTAGAAGAAGAGAAAAATTGTTTTTTGTATGAAAAGATGGAGTATAAAAGAACAGAAGTTATAAAGAAATTAAATGATGAAACTACACTTATTTATTACAAAAAAGAAAGGTAAAGCATATAAAATACGCTTTACCTTTTTATGTTATTTTAGATTAAATATACAAAAATAATGTATGTTCTTCCAAAATACTCGGATTAGTAATTTTAAAAATGAATAAAAATACAAAAACCACTACTTTGTCGTAAAGGTTACTAACGCTTTTTGAATGCTTAAAATACTATCGTCACCTTTAAATTCTTTCGTAATTGGATCCTCCATACTAGAGACCCAAATTTTAAGTTCTGCATCTAAATCAAAATGCCCAGCCGTTTCGATGCTATATTGTGTAATGCTTTTATAAGGAATAGAATGGTATTCTGTTTTTTTGCCAGTTACTCCTTGTTTATCTACTAAAATAAGACGACGATTTGTAAATACGATTAGATCACGAATTAATTTATAAGCATGCTCTACTTTTTCATCGTCTAGCATAATCTTCTCTAAATCACGTTCTACACTTTCAGAACTCGTATTTGATGCATTTCCTAAAATACCGCTAAATAAACCCATATTAAATTCCTCCTTTAATATATGTGGAATGAATTACTTATATTGTAACATGTTACTCACAAAGATATTATGACATTACTTTAGTAGTTTCTGGTTATTGTTGTAATTAGTTTATATAACCTCATCTTAAAATCTTGTGCTAATATGAAATTAAGAAAAAAGAAGCAGAGGGATATAGCATGAAGAATATAGGTTTAGTATTAGAAGGCGGAGGAATGAAAGGTTTATATACTGCAGGTGTACTCGAATATTTCATGGAAAAGAACTTATTCTTTCCGTATGTAGTCGGCGTATCAGCTGGAGCCTGTATGGGAGCAACTTATTTATCACGTCAAAAAGGGAGAAATAAGAAAGTAAATACAGAGCTAGTAGCAGATCACCGTTATATATCTTATCGAAATTTGATTCGAAAACGCGAATTATTCGGAATGGATTTTTTATTTGATGAAGTACCTAATAAAATTGTACCATTTGATTTTCAAACTTTCTTAAAATGTAATGAACAGTTTGTCATAGGGACGACTGATTGCGAATCAGGACAAGCCATTTATTATAATAAAGCAGCACACGGAAATGATATTTTAAAAATCATTCGCGCCTCAAGCTCTGTACCGTTTATAGCACCTGCTGTAGAATATAATAATCGAAAATTATTAGATGGAGGGATTATAGACCCTATACCAGTTTTGAAAGCCCAAAAGGATGGTTATGAAAAGAACGTTGTCATTATGACAAAGCCAGAAGGATATGAGAAGCAGCGAAATAAATTTTCAGGCCTGGCTAAAATTTTATATAGAAAATATCCGAAAATCGCAGAGAATTTAGTAGACCATTATCGTTTTTATAATGAGACGATATCTTATATGAATCGAGAAGAACAAAAAGATAATTTTTATGTAATTCAACCAAGTGTACAGCTTCCTATAAGCGGAATAGAAAGAAATAAGGAAAAGCTCGTTAATCTATATAATCTTGGGTATATAGATGCTCAATATCATTATGAAAACTTATTAAATTGGATAGAGAAATAAAGGAGGAGAAAGTTGAAGTTAGGAAAACAAATTATTTTTAAAGAATTGCAGAAAATGCATAGTCCACTGCATAAACCGTTTCCTTATCGTGCTACAGCAAAATTGCAGCGAGACTTAAAAAGTAAATTTACCGAAGATGATTGTATAAACGCTGATTTTAATCATTATTGGATGCATACAGCAGCTACTTTAAATTCTGTACTAAATGGAAACGAACAGAACATTACGTTTCAACAAATAAAGTGGTTAAGAAAATCGTTTTTTGAGTGGTTTCCGCAATATCGTTTTCTAGAAACAGAAATTGTGAATTATCCCATTTTGTATAGAGATTTCATAAGTTATGAGAAGACCAGGAAGCTATTACTTTATTACCTTACTGAATAAAAGCGAAAACGTACAGGTTACATTACTTGTACGTTTTTTTGTTCATAAAACATTCAATATTAACAACTAGTTTATATAGGAATTCTAATGAGAAGAAAGAAGTACATATAATAGAATGCTACAGGGGAGGAGAGAGGAATAGCTGTTTTGCTTTAAGTTATTGTCCAACTCGAATACAGTTAGTTATTTATGTTAAAATTTTTCGAGTGAAATCAAACTTTTAAGGATTTCATTGAACATTAAACAAAACAAGTTAGCAACGTAGAAGGGATAACATTAACATGAAAAACGTATCAAATATAGATAAAGTAGAATCAATAAAATCTTTACAGTCAACAATTAGTAAACTTGAAAATACCTTATCACAGATGACTCAAAAAGGATCAAATACTACTTTAGTGAAAAAAAGACTCAAAGCAGCTAGTATCGGCTTAGCTATGTTAGAAAGTGTTTGGAAGCAAGAAACTCATCATTATACTCAGGAAGATTTAGCAGAAGCTCGTAATGTTCTAATTGGTTTGCTTCCATCAATTGAAAAGATTTACGTTAAGTCAAAGCTTGGGAGTCCTCAAAGAACGCTTTTAGAAAGAAGAATAAAATCGTTGGAACTTTCTATTCAAGCAATAGACAATTATTCTAGTAAATAACTCATTTAAAGAGTCTTATTACAAAAGTGTAGCAAGGCTCTTATATCATTCTATCAAAATTAAATATCCTTACTGCCACATTGCAGCAAGGGCAAAACATCTTGATCTACCTCATAATTATTCTCAAACTTCACATCTTCAAGAACATTTCATTGTCTTTAATAAAAATCCATGCATTAAGTAATCTTCAATCGCAAAAACACTCAATTATTTAATTTACGAAAATGGAATACCGCCATGTATTGCTGTAGATCATGTTAATCAGCTAGAAGAACTAACTTTTGAAAACGATATTCCTTGGATTGAAAATCAAATTTCATCTATAAATTCTAATGCAACTCAACTTCACTTTTATATGGTAGCAGGACAACTTGAAAATAAACCTCTTTTAACGGCCAATAATCACTTGTATAGAGCTTTAAAAGATAAAGGGTACAAAACCACTTATGAAGAGTTTCAAGACGCTCATGATAGCATGTGAGGGTGAAAAAAGTTGTTTGATGGATTGAAAGCTTTGAAATAGATAAAAACCACACTTTAAAATAAAAAGGAGAGAAAATCTATGAAGCAGGAAGAACTCGATAAAAAACTAAAAAAACAAGAGATTTTAGTAAAAGATGAGAAAGTTTGGTCCTATACGTATGAGGATCATATTAGTTCTATCGTTAAACAAGCAGAACAGAAAGGAGCTTTTGATAATTTACCTGGTAAAGGGAAACCTCTTAATCTTGATAAAGATCTTTCTTACAATCCTGAAAAGCAACTTTATAGAACTTTAGCAAATAATCATGTTTTACCTAAGTGGATTGAGCTTTCAAAAGAAATTGACGATTTAAAAGAAAAGCTAAAAGAAAATACAAATACTGCAGAAGCAGCGGATTTAATTCGAACTATTAATAAAAAGGTATTAGAACATAATCTACTTTGTCCACCAAGCGCGCAAAAAATGAGGGTGAAAATGGATTTTTAACGATTTTCAATTAAGCTATCGCTTACTATATAATTAAGTTAGGCATTTTCAATTCATTACTAAAGGGAGGCAAATGTAGTGAAGAATACTTATCAACTTCAAATTCCGAAAGAACTAGAACAGTATCGTAGTATTTTAGAAGAAAGTGTGAAACCGTATGTTAAAGTGTCTGGAACATTAGCAGAGGAGACAACGCTTTTTGAAAGTAAGTTTGGTGGATATCCGTATTTACCTATAGATCAAGAGTATCCTAAAGACTCAAACGGACAACCTATGATGCTACTTGCGCAGTTAAACCTTGAAGAAATACCAAACATTGAACATATGCCTCAACATGGAATGTTACAGTTTTTCATAAGTGCTGAAGAAGATCTTTTTGGAGCAAATTTTGATCATCCAACAGTCCAAAAAGACTTTCGAATTGTTTATCATTCTACAATCACAGCGGATTTAACTAAGGTGATTACTGATTTTAGTTATTTAAACACTTTAGATTTAGAGAATTTTATCATACCCGAAGCAGCAAAACTAAAGTTTGAGTTGGCATATCAACCAGTAACACCAAGAGATTATCGATTTGAAATGATTTTTAGTGATAACATTGATTGGGAAGAAATTGTTGATGAAGAAAATAATACAGAATTAGGCGAACTGTATGATGATTTATGTAAAGATCAAGGACATAAAATTGGTGGTTATCCATTTTTCACACAGACAGATCCGAGAGAATGGGAAGAAAAATACCAGCAACATGACATATTATTGCTGCAAATCGATACAGACGATTCATTAAATATTATGTGGGGCGATTCTGGGGTTGCTAATTTCTTTATACGTAAGGAAGATTTGTTAAATCTAGATTTTTCCAATGTCATTTACAATTGGGATTGTTACTAGAAGATATAAATAAAATAATAGCAAACAAAAAATCTTCCTGAAGGTGAGGAGGATTTTTTTATGTTAAAAATAAGCGTTATGTTAACTAGAATAAAAAACAATGTGTAATGAAAGTCAAGCCTAAATAACAGAAATAACAACAAATAATGTAAAGTTGTAAAACATGTGCAAATAGCAATAAATTCATTAAGTAAAACATAAAATAAAATTACTAATTTATATTTTGTATAGAAATAATTTTTCTGTATAAAAATTTCTTACCAATCAAAAATGTTTTTAATTCGTTAAATCTTAAGTGATTATTGATTAAGATTTGCTGTGATGAATTTATAACAAATAAAAACGATAAAAACTGAAGAAATTTGTTTAGATAAGATTTCTTGTGAATCTCACTAAAAATCTCCGTTTCGTCTCATTAAGTATAGTTTACTTGGGTTTTGATACCTGATATTGCTTTGTTTCTATAACTGCCTATAATATATATTATGTCTACTAGAAAAAAATAATAAACTTATTATAAGTTGGTTTGATTTGGTATACTTCCCTTTTCTTTATTTATTAGTGAATAGTTCGTTGATGCTGGATTAGTGTAAATAACCATTAATAAAACATAATAAAAAGCAACTTGTTTAATTATTAAATTTAAACAAGTTGCTTTGAATTTGACTAAACTATATTTATAATTTGTTTGCTTTAGCAATTACTTTGATTTCAATTAATAATTCATCGTGAATTTTAATTTTATAATTGAACTTGTTTGTGAATTATTTGATTATCATTACAATTATTCTTTTTCTTGAAAAATATTATATTTACGCTTTAAATGCAAACCTTTATCTTTATAAATCCACCGTGAAAATTTAATAACATTATTTTTACCACTTAGGTAAATACGATAGTGTTTTTCTTTGTCAACAAAACTTAATTGGAATTTATTATTCTCAAGGATATCTTTAAAAGAATTCATAAAATTATATGATCCTCCAACAAAACTAACAAAGTATTTGTGAGAGTTAACATGACCATCCCCATCAAAATACCCACGAACAAAATGATGCAAATATTCTTCTGGTACAAAAGGAAATTCGATGTTAAATGATTTACATGGCATAATTCCGTGTATGTTCATAAGGTCGTCTTTTATTGTTTTGCTATTAATATTTAGCATATATACGCCTGTTTTTTTGTTTTGATAAAGTGGCTGGTTTGTTTTTAGTTCTTTTTTTATATCTTCTAAAATATAACTTTCTTTTTGAGATATACTGACACATTGATTTTCTTTCTGTATAACACCATCTGCTGCTATAAACCCTAAAATATAAGCCATATTGTTTGACCACGTTTTAAAATAATCTTCTGTTATGTCATACTTTCTCTTCCAACTCCCTATAGCGCGCCTTGGTACGTTATTGTCTGATAAAACCATACGAATATACCTTGCAGACACATTAGCAAGCATAGCGATTTCTAAGGTGCTCTTCCCTTCAGTATACAAATGCATGATTTCAGATTTTGATAGTTTACATTTTGATTTCTTTTTTCGCTCTATGTGCACTTACATCCTCTCCTTTCTTTCTTTCTTTTATTAGAGACATATTTTCTTCTATAACATACAACGGAACGTATGTTCTTTGTTTCGTATAAGAAGGAATTTACTAAATAAAAACAATTTACATGTACTTAATATTTGTCTTAGCTGCTGCTGTGCGATTTGTACTTTATAGATACAAATAATGAATTTGACGAATTTATGAAATACAAGGCATTTTAGATGAAAGGTAAAATAATATAGTTTAAACTACAAATAGCTACAATAACAACATACGTAAATTGTTAATCGTAAAAAGGAGAACGAATGAATAAGAAATATACAAATCAAATTCATACTGATATGAGTTTTAAACCGAAAGATATTATAAGTTTAATGACGGATTACTTTAAAATAAAATCAAAGCTGCGTCCTATAAAGGATTTGCCTATCGTTTTATCAAATAAAGATAATGAATCGTTAGAGAGTGTTACATGGTTTGGCCATTCTGCTTCTCTTTTGAAAATAGAAGGTAAAAAACTGTTATTAGACCCTATGTTTGGAGATGCCTCTTCCCCATTTCCTTTGTTTAATAGTAAACGCTATAGTGGTGCTTTTTCTTTAGAACGTGATGACCTTCAAGAAATTGATGCGATTATCATTTCTCATAATCACTATGATCATTTGAATTACAAAAGTATTATGCAGTTAAAAGATCGCGCAAAGCACTTTTATGTTCCAACTGGAGTTGCACAATATCTTATTAAATGGGGTGTTTCGCCTAGTAAAATTAGTGAGCATAATTGGTGGGACGAAATTACGTTTGATAATATTAAGTTAGTATGTGCACCTGCAAGGCATTTCTCTGGACGTGGTATGACAGATAGAGATCGTTCATTATGGTGTTCATGGCTTATTCTTGGTCAAGAGACTAAAATTTTCTTTAGTGGTGATAGCGGTTATGCCCCTCACTTTAAGGGAATTGGTGATAAATACGGTCCATTCGATCTTACATTAATGGAATGCGGGCAATATGATCCGAGGTGGTCTGCGATTCATATGTTGCCTGAAGAAACGGTACAAGCTCATATTGATGTTAAAGGAGAATTACTTCTTCCAATTCATTGGGGTGCTTTTACGTTAGCATTACACGAATGGAGTGACCCGATAGAACGTGTTACGAAAGAAGCTAACCGTTTAGGAGTTAAAATTACAACGCCTCAAATTGGCGAATCTATTACGTTTAAATCTACAGACTATCCTAGGTATGCTTGGTGGCGAAAAGTCTAATTATAGTAAAAAGCGAATCTGTCTTATATAGAAGATTCGCTTTTTACTTATTGATTATAATGTATCGTTTACAAACTGATTAAACTTGTCTATTTCTTCAACGAATGGATTATGATTACTTTCTTCAAATTTAGTTAATGCTGCGTTCGGAATTAAATTTGCTATTTCACGAGAAAATATGTAGGGACATTGCGTATCATGCTTACCACAGTATATAAAACTTGGGATTTTTACGAATTTAAGTTTCTGACGAACATCATAATCTTTATATTCAACTTGTCTAAAATAATTTAACCGATTGCCAACTGTCTTTCCGCTATTCGGCAATTTTAATGCCTCTTCAAGCTTTTCTTCAGAATAAAATGACATAAGTGCCCACTCTCTACTCAATGCTTTTCTTTCTTCTTGTAATATACTATCATCATTTAATTTATTCATAATTGATACGATTCTATTAAAATTTTCATTTTTACTACAGTATATACTATCTTTATGGGATGCATATTCCATACTCGCCGCTGCGCCACCAACAATTATTTTCGTTAAATTTTCTTGTGCTTCAGTCGCATATACAAGAGCTAACATCCCTCCTGTTGAATGACCAGCAAATCCCCACTTATTAATATATAAAGCTTCGCGAATCGCTTCTAAATCTTTAACCGTTTCCGTCATACTAAATTCGGAATCGCTATTTGCTAAATCTGAATTCCCACAACCCTTTAAATTAACTAAATATACGCTATAAAAATCAGTGAATGGGTTTGCAAAAGTATTTCCATTATTGTTATATTCACTATACATATGTGTAACGCATAAAGGCGGACCTTCTCCCTTCACAAAATACTCAAATTTTCCTCTAGTAGTCTTGATAATATTTGTTTTCCACATATTGAATCTCCTGTCTAAAATTTTTATTTCTATCTGCTTTTAGAAGTGAATTCATAAATAAAAATATTACTTTATTATATTGGATTTCCCACTATCTAAAACTCTATTTGCTGGTACACTGGACATTTCAACCACTGTATTCATACTCTTATCAGTCAGTTCAATGAGTTCGTTTTCATGTTTTATTTTATTTAAATCCCATACCATCCCATGAAATTCATTATGCTGCCCACTTACCTGTATAATGCTTTTTGTTTTATTTGAAGGCTGTATTTGAAGATTTGTAAATTGATTCCCACTAATTTCATTTGGCGTAGTTACTTGACTATCCATATAAATCATATTTACACAGTCTTCTAAAGAAAAGTTCATAAAACGATTGGCATTTATCCAAGCTTGTCCGGTGCTCGGTTTTTTTGCTACTAATTTTAGTCCGGTTTCCATTCCTACAATTTTAATGTTTTCGAAGTTAACAAACGAAATTTCATTTTCTTTTCCAGCGGAGTATAAAGAAATTCCGGTACCTTTATTCGTTTCCGTCCAATTGATAATATTTATATCTTTTATTTGTGTTTTGTTCCAAGTGTTATAATACTTATTTTTACCGTCTAAATAAATAACTTCAGAGTTAAATTTAGGATCGTCAATAGCTATATACGCTCCTTCAATGGATGCGTTTTTCTCTAGTTCTAGAACTCTAAAGTTTCCCTCAACCACAAATTGTGATCCATAACCAAATAATAATTTCACACCTTTTTTAACAGTGATTGGTGACGTGATTTTATACTTTTTATCATCAAGCAATACGGTTTTTATTTTACTAGACGCTGCTTTATTAATAGCAGATTGTATTTTTATTGAATCATTTGCCCCTTTAAAGTCTTCTACATACAAGTTAGCACTTTTAGCTACATAGTCTTTTTTGTTGTATTGATAAAAAGCAAAAATAATTAAAACTATACCAATGAGTAAAACAATTATTTTCTTCATCGTACTCACCCCATATCGATTAATCTATGGCTTTTATATTTAGGTTATTATTATTTTGCTTTGTATTTCAGATTACCATTGCTGCTTTGTCTATGAATTATATTATGTAGGAATTAGTAAACTGTTTGCTATACTAATACATCATTCTTATAATGTATTAATTTATGATTTCATAAAACAAAAGTCTGCTTGTACATAATGTAATCCCTTCCTCTATCCCTAATAAGCTCTTACTGGTGATATAAGATGTACTGCTGCAGATTGCTCTCCTGCTTCAATCAATATCGGTCTCATAGAACCGCCAAAGCTTAAAGTAATCGTTTCTTCTTTTATTGCTCTTAAAGCATCAACCATAAAACGCCCATCGAAAGATATATTTAATTGTTTTTCGCCTTGAATCGCATCTATTTGTTGCGTTTCGGATATTTGCCCAATTTGAGAAGCGTTTGAAGAAATTTTAATTGTAGATTCGTTTATGATTTCTAAGTTAACATTGTTATTGGCCCATTCACTTGCTAATAAACTTGATCGGTCTACACCTTGTAATATCTTTTTTCTATCTATGTTAATAATCGTTTTAAAGTCATTTGGAATAAGGTTGGAAATATTAGGATATTTCCCTTCAATTAGTCTTGAATATAATGTAGTTGTTCCGAGCGTAAATATAATATGACTCTCTGAAAGGTAGATATATACGAATTCCGAATTGCTGTTCATTAATTTTAGAAGTTCACTAATGGTTGCGCTTGGTACAATACAATTTGCTTTTACATCTGAGGAAAGCAATGTTTCACGTATCGCTAGTCTATGTGAGTCAGTTGCAGCACAAATTAACTTATTATTAGATAACTCTATATGCACCCCAGTAAGAACAGGTCTAGATTCATTTTTCGCTACCGCAAAGACTGTTTGTTTAAATACTTCAATCAATTGCTCTGTCTCTACTTTGATTTCTGCATGATTGTCTATAAGCGGTACATTCGGAAACTCATCTGCAGGAAATCCATTTAAACTTAATGTGATTTCTTCTGATTGTATCGTAATTAATTGCTCATTCTTACTTTTTATTGCTATATCACTTGGCATTTTCTTTATTATTTCAATGAAATACTTTGCAGGTACAACAATAGTTCCTGCCTTTATAATAGTTGCAATCTTTTCGTCTTCAATTGAAACAGGAATGAATTTTTCGATAAAAATATTCGAGTTACTTGCAATTAAAGTAATTCCAGATTGATCTGCAGTTATTTTTATACCAGATAATATAGGAATTAAAGATTTTGTTGATATCGCTTTGTTAACTTCTGAAAGTGCTTGAGTAAATTGTTTGTGATTAACGATGAACTCCATGTTTTCCCCACCTTACATGAGATAATATTTTTATGAAGATTGATGAACGATTGTTCCGTTAAAAAAGTACGGTACTGTTTCTTTCCTTTGTAATAAATCTAGTAAATGTTCTGGTATGCGTAAATATGGAGCTGCTATATGTAATTCCATCCAAGTGATCTCTTCAATTTCTTTTGGCCTTGATATATATGTCTCTCCGCCAATTATTTCACCTAGAAAATTAAAGAAAATTGCATGATGATCTCTTTCCTCAAAAAAGGCTTCGCTGATAGAACAAATCCCGTTTACATTTATATGTAACCCTGTTTCTTCTTTTACTTCTCGAATTACTGCTTCTTCTAACGTTTCTCCTAATTTAACTGCGCCACCTGGTAATGTATAATAAGAACCATTTTCCCCTTTGTTTTTTACCATTAAGATCTTTTCGTTTGTTTTATCGTATAAAAGTGCATATGTAACATTTACTTTTTTCATCTAAGTCCACCTCTAATAATGGGAATTTTCTATCTTTGTTACATTCTACCATTTATTCGTTTTAAAATATAAAAAAGTTAATTGAGTATTTCATTTATCTGCTCTTAGCAAAGTTAATAATCGATAGTCCTTCATTACAAAATAAAAAAGAGCGTATTTTGAAATTGATTATTCAATGTACGCTCTTTATGCTCTAATTGATTCATTTTTGAATTCTATATACTTTATAACCTTTTTTCTAAATAGTATCGATTGTGTCCTTTCGGATGATCTTCACTTACTCCGATTACTTTATATCCATGCTTCTTATAAAAATCAGGTGCCTGAAAACTAAAAGTATCTAAATTGATTAACCTGCACTCTTTTTCAATTGCAAATTCTTCAATAAGTTTTATTAACTTGGTTCCGTAACCTTCATTCCTATATTCTTCAGAAACCCATAGAAAGTCAACGTGTATATGGTGCCAAAAAGTTATCGCTGTTACCCCGCCTACGATTTCTTCTTTTTCATCTCTTACTATGAAACTAACCTTTTCTGAAGGTGTTTTTTCTTCATCTGCGAGATATTTTTGATTGTATTCAATTACTTTCTCTCTTATGTAATCACTATCTTCTTGTACCCACTGCTGTACTATTTTCATTTTAAGTATCACACTCCTTTTACGATAGCTATTCAACTTCATAATTCTAATGTCCTGTTTAAATAATAGTCGTAGATCACTAATACAATTGTTTCATTTCACTAAAATAAAAAAAGCCCTACTACATTTCATCTGTAATAAGACTTATATACGTTGTGTAGAATCTAATTAATCTCAATGAATGTAATTGCTCAAAAAAATATTAAAGTTGTTCAATTCTTTTTTATGAAAACTTCCGTTATTTCAACACCTTAGGAGAATAGTCCAATTGTACCACTACGAAAAAGAATGAACATTCCTAAACCAATTAGAACAATTGGAACAATAATATGACAGTTTTCCTCAAGTACTTTAGCTAGTATAGGAGCTTTTATCAATTTGTAGCTAATAAAACACCATATCGCTATCATGGAAAAAAAGATAACTAATGTAACGATATTTGTTTCAAGTGTTTGACTAGCAAACATTGGTATATAAATCGAAATATTGTCAGCTCCATTAGCTAATGTAATTGAAGCTACTTTAAATAATGAAACAGTAACGTTATCGATAACTTCATTACTTTTATAAGAACGAAGTGACAATAGTCCTTTAACCCCCATATAAATTGGCACTAATCCTAATAACCCAATCCACGAAACAGGAATAAAAAAAGAGCTTAAAGACCCAATGATACTTAGAAAAATAATCATACTAAATCCTAAATATTGTCCAATAACAATATAAAGTTTTTTTCTCGTAGCTTTTTCGCGGACAGCTCTTCCTTCATTCCTAATTACTTCTGTTCTTACTTGTGAAAATAAAACAAGTAGTATAAAAATGTCATCAATATTTGTTGTAGCGAATGCCACAACAGAAGAAATTATGGTTGTAATCAATAAAAGCCAACTACTTTCATTGTAAACTTATAAGAAAATAATGGTCTATGAATGAAGTGCACGTTCCATCACAAAGTTGGTTAACTGTAATTTTCTAAATGTTTTTAGCAACATGTTAGTTCCTTTATAAAACAATATGAATATTCTAAGTATCTGCTACTCATTTCATTTTAAATTAAATAACTCTATTCTCTCTACACAAAAAATGTTTTGTACTAAAAAGAGCCCTATATTAGGACTCTTTTTAGTATTACGCCACTTTCCGATGTAGATGTTTTAGTTCCTTTGTCTTCTCTGCAGTTGGTGGACGGATTAATATTGAAATAATGAAGGAAATAATACTTAAAACACCAATTATAATGAAAGTTGGTTGAAATCCTCCAAGTATCGCTCCAATGAATGATCCTGCAAGCGCACCAAATCCGAAACCTTGGTAGACAATCCCGTAATTTGTACTATGGTTTTTTAATCCAAAGAAATCTCCGACAATAGCTGGGAATATAGTTATATTACCGCCGAAGCAAAAGGCGACACTTGCTACACAAGCAAAATAGATTCCGTAATTTAGCGGAATAAAACTTAAAGTAAAGACTGACAATCCTATAATAATAAATGTTGCAGAGACAATTTTCATTCGGCCGATTTTATCTGATAACGTCCCAAGAATGATTCTACCTACTGTATTAAAGATTGCAATCATAGCAACGGCGTTTGCAGCAGTTGCTGCGCTAAGTCCAACGAGTTGTACGCCGATATCTTTTACCATACTTATTAAATACAAACCACCCATACACGAGGTGAATAACATAAAAAATAGCAGATATACTTGTTTCGTTCGCATCATTTCACGCGGAGTATAGTCATTGTGTAATGTTTCAGTTACAGCATTACTTACAATTGCCTCACGTAAGAAGAACGATCCGATTAATACTAAAAGTAACACGATAATACCCCAATATAAGAATGCTTGTGATACACCAAGGTTATCGATAAGATTTCCGTTTATATATCTAAAGATTAAGCTGCCCATTCCATACGCTGATACAGATATACCTGAAATAAGCCCTTTCCGATTTGGAAACCATTTAATTAAATTAGATAGTGATGTAATATAAGCTGTTCCATCCGCATAACCAACAACGACACCAGCTAATAAATATAATAGTGGTAAGGAAGAAACTTGTGAACTAAGTATTAAGCCGAGTCCTAAAACAATTCCTGCAGTAGCAATAAGTTTCCGCAGTCCTAATTTTTTCTGCAACTTTGCTGCAAATAAAGTTGAGAATGATAAAGAAAAACTTGTTATGGAGAAAGTTATCGCTACTGAATTAAGATTCCATCCAAACTTACTTACAAGGGGTTGATTAAATAAACTCCATGTATAAATTGTTCCAAGGCCAATTTGAACAATGATTGTACCTAGAACAATTAGTAACGGATTTATAGAAGTTTGTTTCATACTAACTGTCCCCTTCTTTTATCTTGACATGAATTTTCACAGTTAGTATATCCATCATAAATTGCAAGATACTGTACGGAAAATGGTAATTAAGTTCATATACACAAAAAGACACTTCATAAAGAAGTGCCTTTTGCAGGTTATATCAGATATTTCTAAAGAAAGCTTTGTTAAGATAAGACATTTTCAAATGCTTATGTATATATGTTATCAAATAATTTCTTATATGTGATGAGACTTAAGACGTATTTTTTATTCATCATATAGTCGGATGAAAAATTAATATTCGATTTCATCAAAATCTTTCGGCTGCGGTACAGTTTGCATATTAGCTGCATCTTTAGGATCGCTATAAATTGCATTTTGTTCTGTATTTACATCTTTTATATTTTGCTTTTTATTTTTGTTCACTTTATCTTTCACTTTCAATCACTCCTTTTTGTTATAGGAGTAATTATGCCCTATTACCGTTACTAAATGTATCAGCGACTAAATTACTAAATTCACGTAAATAATATAAGTAATTATCACCACCGTAGTTATATCTTTTATTATACATTTTTGCAACAACTACATTATATTCAGGTATTACTAAAATAGTCGGTCCAGTAATCCCTAATATTTGATACGATCCTTTTGGAATACGTTCACCAAGTTCGCTTAATTGTGCAGGCTCATTTTGGATGAACCAAAACACCCCATTTTGTGGTAGCTCTTTGTTTATAAATGTTGGGCTCTGCAAACTCGTAGCGATTTTTATAACTTCTTTTGGAACGATTTGTTTATCATCTATCATACCTTGATTTAAATGAAGATTACCCCACTGCGCAAATTCTCTAGCTGAGACAAATAAATTTTTTTCAGTACCGTCATCTACCGTACCAATTTCACTAATTGCGTCTTCATTTGGATTATTAACAACGTCAACTAAATTTTCATCTCGCTGAACTCTCCAACCTGTTTCTTGAAAATTAGCAGGTTTAAACACACGCTCCTTTAACAATTCAGGAAAACTTTTGTTATATAGCTGATAAATAAGACGTGTCATCATTCTTACATTAATATCTCTATACGCCCATGATTGTCCCGGTTCAAATTCACGAAAAATTGTCCCGTCATTCGTTTCTTCTAATCCGTGCGAATGTGTTACTAAATGTCTTATCGTCGTTTTACCAAGCAATACAGGATCAAAGTCTTTAAAATATTTTATCGCTTCATCATCGATAGAATTTATTTTCCCCTCGTAAAGCGCATACGCTATCATTAATCCTAAATAACTTTTTCGAGCAGAAGCAACGTTAAATTGTGAAGATGCTGTTACTCTCTTGGTTGTAGATGTATTTGAGTGATAACCACTATAATGCTCTAGTACGATTTTATTATCTTTTATAATACAAAGAGCTGTAGCAGAACTATAATTTTTTTCTTTTATATTCTCTACCCAAGAAATCAACTTTTCGTATGTATACAAATAAATCCCCCTTAACACTAATACAAAATTACAAAATGAAAGAAAAGTATAAACAGTATTTACACCTTTCTTTCATATAAAATAACTTGGATTTTCTATACTTAAATAACCCACCAGTTCCAGCAATTAAAGCAACCAAAACAGCCAGCGCAACCTACGCAACGTCCACCACAACCGCCACATCTACCACCACCACAACCGCCACAGCGTCCACCACACCCTCCGCATCCGCCGCAACGACGTGCATCGTCTTGAATGTAGTAGTATGGATATTGACTTTGTTGTTGATCCCAATACACAACATTACCAGTTTGATAATCATTAAGGTTTAATGTTTGTAGTTCATGTTGAAACTGATTCATTATGAAACCCTCCATTTATAAATGTAAATTCCGTCCAAATATTAAAGTTAATAAATTCTTTTAAACAAAGTAGAAACAAGACTATAGACTAAATGCGTACATCAACAAAATATGAACTTACACTAGGTGATGTACCTTGTTTTTTAGCCTATTTTCTTTATATTCATTCGATGGACGTATTTACTATAAATAAAGTAATTTAAAAATTACTAATCCAACAATTTAGTAGTTCATCATTTAACTTTCTTTCTAGTAATTCCTTTACTAAAGGCATTGGCATGATTTCATAATGATTTAAGGCTTCTTTATTATAATCTATCCAGTGAAATGCTAAATGAGACTCGCTAGATTTCGGTGTTAAGTCCGTATGTAAATCTTGTGACTCTACTTCAAAAATGTGATTAATTTCATGATGAAGCACTTCTTTATCTTGCCATTGATGTTCTATAACTCCTAAAAATCGTTTTATACTGCAGTTTGCTCCAAGTTCTTCTCTTAATTCTCTTTTTAATGCATTCTCTGCTGATTCTCCAATTTCAACATGGCCACCAGGTAAAAAATAATGATGGCCGATATATTCAGCAACTAATAATTTTTCATCCTTTATCATGACTGCTCGTACAATATAATGGAATTTACTTTTCAATTGATATTCCTCCTAGTCATTCAATCTATACTTGTTCAAATTTCACGCCTTTACTTCATAATAGTTAAACAAATAAACGATACACTTGCTCACCATCATACTCCTGTCCTAATGATATGAAACCATATCGTTCATATAATTTCTTTGCAGAGAGATTATCTTTATGTACGGTTAATCTTATTTCTTTACACGATTTAAAAGTATTTTTTATTATATTAATACTTTCTTGTAATGCTGCTTTTCCATAACCATTACCTTGCTGCGATTGATCAATAATAAATCCGTTAATCCAATACATATCCGATGTCTCTATTACAACAGCATGCATAACAAAACCAACCATAAGCTCACCATCGTATATAGCAAATGGTATGTACTCTACATTGTCACCATCTGGTTTTATATATACTTTAGCAAGTGAAACTGCTACAGCGGGGACAAATTTTCTTTGATCTTCTTTAACTTGTAACTTTAATGCCTCTTCCCAATTTTCTCTCGTAACAACCTTTAACTGGACATTCAATATTGTAAGCTCCCTTATATAGAGGATGTATGTTTATATTCAACGTAGTGAAATAATTCCCTTTTTCGACAGCAACTTATAACATGATTTTTATAAAATCTTGAATGAATTTTTGTTCATCTATTTCTAGTGCTATATGTGCTCCATCAGATATAGAGCTAGGGCGAAAATCAGCAAATGTTTGCCCTTTCGTATCTCCGTATGTATCTACATTTACTGTACGATGCACAAATTCAAAAAAACTTGGATTTACTAATCCACTTATTGCAACCACATCATGTAGCAAAGGTCCTTCGATAGATGGATTAAGCTTTTGGTATGCGGATAGATAGTAATCATACATTGGTTTCATTATCATATGAAATGGATTCTTTGTATTAGCTTGAATATAGTTAAATACATTTGGTGTTAACACAGCTTTGTTTGTTACATTTAAAGGGAATATTAATAAATTCTTTGCTTGATGGAAAACAATTTTACTTGCTATAGGATCTCCATACACGTTTGCCTCCGCTAATGGTGTTACATTTCCTACTTCTAAAAAGACGCCACCCATGAAATAGATTCCTTTTACATTTAGCATTAAGTCACTCCATAAATTAAAAGCAATTGCTAACGAGGTAGATCTTCCTACATCGACAATCGTTAAATCTTTTCCGTACTTTACAAGAATCGCAGCGATACTACCAAAATTGTATATTGGAATAGATAATACGCTTTTTGGAACATGGATGGGCCCTAATCCTTCTGCCCCGTGAATTTCAGGGTAGTACGTAGTAATTTCTTCTGTAAGTGGTTTTGTTGCACCACTAATGACAGGAATGTCTTGTCTATTTGCTAACTGTAAAATATACGCTGCATTATGTGCAGCATGTATATGCTCAACATTTCCGTATCCAGTTACAATACCTACAATTTCAATTTCGGGATGCAGTAAACCATACATAATGGCAAATGAGTCATCAATACCTGGGTCTCCGAAAAATAATACTTTTTCCAAGAAATACTCTCCCTTCATAAAAACATAGAGTCATCAATAACTATGTATATGAAAAAAGCAAGTAGATCTATGCGAATTTTAGAATGGATAATGTTTTACAAAACATTAAAAAGGAACTAGCGTATGCTAATTCCTTTCTTAAGTAACCATTCTCAAATTTAATTAATTATCGTTTCCTTCATAAATTGCATCATTTATTTGATTTTGTATTTTTTTATCATCAGGTACAGGTTTCCACCAATTTCCTGTAATAAATAACATAGTTAATAAATTATAACTATCACTAAAATAGCTTTCTCTCTTATTCTTCATCCAATCCCAACCGCTATTTACCCACTTTTGATTATTGCTACTCGTTATACTTGCAGCAATAAACGGTGAAACAAATACAGCAGTTGGATAACTACCAATATTTGATCCGTTTAATTGATAACCATCCACAATTTTTGAAGGATTTCCATTCGTTTTATTTTGAATCCATGAAGAGACTTTATCAGAAATGACTTTACTTCTTTTCTCGCCGTACATCGCATAGTCCATTACAATTCTCAATGGTACCCGACTAGCATTGTAATAATATGCATTTGTATATTCTGACTCATCTAAGAAATCTTTAGGTGCGGGTTGTGGTGGGTTTTTTACAACAAAATCTGAAATAAGCCCTGTATTTGGAGAGTACTTATTACTAAATTGCGTATAAACATCGTACAAATTATTAATAACAGTAAGCCAAGTTTTATCACCTGTAAATTCATAAAAAGCTCTAAGATGTGACATCATCCAATCAGATGGTCTCGTATCAAGTGAACTTTTAGAATCCCAATCTCCTAAATTTAGTCGGTTATTATTTGTAACATTACTAGCTTTAATACCTTTTGTAATCATGTCTTGTGCTTCTTTCAAATAATTAACTGTTCCATTAGATCCCCACTGCTTATGAGCAAGAAGAAGAGAATACGCAATATCTAAATCCCCATCAGTAGCAGAATCAAAATGACCTTGTGCTTTTTTACTATCTGCGACAACCCATCCCATTAAATTAGGATTTTGAGAGCTTTTAAAAGTTCTTGCTGTTTTAAATAAACCGTCATAGATTTTTTGAGCATTCGAATCATAACCAGCCATTAATACTGTAATTATCATCCCATACCCTTGACCTTCTGAAGTTCCAAGTGGCTTAAACCCATCCGCATCACCTGTAATCTCTCCTTTTACGTAATAACCACCAGGTAAAGAAGATAAATCATTTTTCAAATATTTCTTTTTCCAATTATCGTAGTAACTTCTTACAGAAGCATTTAAACTTTCCTGTGTAACATGATTCGGTTTTATAACACCTGCATAATTAACTTGCTGGGGAAATGGTTTCATTTCCTTTGCAGCAGCTACTTGTTGATTAACTACGGGAATAGAATTTTGTATTGAATTGTCCGTTACACTTGCTGCGAAACTAGAATTAGAAAAACTAGCTAGTCCGATTCCTACAATAGAAATACATGTGAAAATTTTTCTTTTTCCATTCATTATGTTGTCAGCTCCTTTTAAAATGCTTACTACATAAAATGTAACATACAATATTTAACTGAAATACAAAATATTATATTTATCAACATAAGAAAGAAACTATATAAAAAAGTATCATAAAATCATTATTGAATTACATTATACGGATTGATTATTTGCTAAATTCCTATGTTTTTCTTTTCTTAATATTGGTATATGAGCAATCACAATTCCAAGTATAGTAATTCCTCCGCCAATTATCGAAACTAAAGTTGGCACTTCTCCTAACCATATCCAAGCAATGAAACACGCAGTTATTGGTGTTAAATTTAGAGAACTTGTTGCTTCAGAAGCACCAGCACGAGATATAATATAGGCCAATGCTATATACGGGAGTACTGTTGGAAAGACACCTAAATATATAACGCTCAAGTTAACTTCAAGAGGAGCTGCTAGTATTTTTTGATAAACTCCGGGTAAGAAAATAAGCATGCATACAGTACTAGACAAAATTGTATATATGGTAAATGGTAAGAAGCCGTATTTTTTTAAGTAAGATGTTTGGAAAACGAAAAATAGACTTTCTGAAATCGCTGCTAATAATATAAATAATCCCCCGCTATTCAATTGAATAGCGTCGCCTTGGCTAAATGAAATTAAGGAAATTCCTGCAAAACTCATTACACCACCGATCCAGCCATTTAATTTCATTTTTTCATTCAAAAAAACAGAAGCAAGAATTGCCGTCACTATTGGAGTGACTGAAATTATTAAACTTGCAGATCCAGCATTTACTGTTTTTTCGCCGTAGTTTAATGCGATGTGATAAATAGTAAATCCTAGAGCACCAAATATGAAAATTGCTGGGATATCCTTTAAATGTGGTAGTCGTAGTTTGTATATAAATGAAAATAACAAAAGTATAAATGAGGCGATTAATAAGCGTAGTAAAGTAAGGTGTTCAGGCGTATAAGATTCAAGCCCCATACGAATTGCTGGAAAGGCAGTTCCCCATATAAGAATTGTAAAAGCGTGAGCACATATAATGCGTAAATCCCATTTTTTATTATGCATATTTTCTCTCCTTCCCTAAAAACCAACCATTTTTAAATTACCAATTATTTCTTTTCATCATATTTAATAGTTGATACAATGTCTTCAACCAGTTATTTATCGGAAAAACCAACCACTTTGGATCTTTTAAATTAACGAAGGAGTTTTTTATATGACAACCGATAAAAAAATGCCCAAATATCGGCAGATAATAGACTATATGAAAGATAAAATCGAAAACGGAGAATGGCCAATTGGAAGTAAAATCCCTAGTCAGCGGCAGTTAGCAAAATTATTTCATGTAAATCGAAGTACTATAATAACTGCGCTAGATGAACTTATGGCAGATGGTTTAATTCAAGGACAAATCGGGGCAGGAACAATTGTAACAAATAATACATGGTCATTATTAGCAACTAATCCCCCGCCCGATTGGAGTGAATATGTAAAGGCCGGTATTCATAAACCAAGTAAGTTAATGGTGCGAGAAATAAATGAAGCAGAAGCAAATAAAACGCTTATCCATCTTAGTAAAGGTGAACTTGCACCTCATCTTTTCCCGCTCGAAACTATGCAATCTATAATAAAAAACGTCAGTGAGGAATTAGATTATTTCGGATACGAAGAACAAAAAGGTTTTTATCCGTTACGTGAAGCAATAAGCAAATATGTAAAATCATTTGGAATACATGCATCACCGGATTCTATATTAATAGTCTCTGGTGCACTCCAAGCATTACAATTAATATCGATTGGTCTTTTACATAGAAAATCAACTGTTTTACTTGAACAACCTTCTTACTTATATTCACTTCATGTTTTTCAATCAGCAAATATAAATTTATCCGGTATATCAATGGACCATCACGGTATTTTACCTAACGACTTATTAAAACGAATTAAATATAGTCAAAAGAATAATATTTTATATTCAATCCCTTGTTTTCAAAATCCAACGGGGATATTGATGTCCAAAGAGCGAAGAAAAGAAATATTAAAAATATGTGAAAAGGAGCAGTTGCCTATCATCGAGGATGATATATACCGAGAGTTATGGATTGATGAATCACCTCCAGCTCCTTTAAAGTCGATGGATAAACATGGACATGTATTATATATTGGTAGTCTCTCTAAAACACTTAGCCCAGGACTTAGAATTGGATGGATAATCGGACCAGAACCTGTTATTGATAGATTGTCAGATATAAAAATGCAAACAGACTATGGATCCAGCTCTTTATCTCAAAGAGTAGCTGCTGAATGGATAAATGAAGGTTTTTATGAAGAATATGTAGCAAACGTAAGAATGCACCTGAAAGAGCGAAGACAAATAATGATACGAGCTTTAAATAAATATTGTGCAGATATTGCATCGTGGGCTATTCCTAGTGGTGGATTTTTTATATGGTTAAAGGTTGTACATAACATTCCGATGAAAAAACTATTTTCAGAGGCTTTATCAAAAGGAATTCTTTTAAACCCAGGACGTATTTATGAAGAAGAATCAGATCAGTACATTCGTTTATCATATGGATATGCTTCACCAGAACAAATGACTAACGGTATTAAATTGCTCAGTGAATTAATTCGTAAGTTAACAGCATAAAAAAATCCTCTTTTGTTTTTGGAGGATTTTTTACGTATCTTATTTACCACAATTTCATTTCCTGCCCTAATAAAATAAGTTTTTCATAAGGATCTCCGTCAATATTTAATACTTGAGCAAAAGCAGGTTCTGTTTTTAAACCTTGTTCCTTTAAGCGAATAACTTCTTCCCTTATATGCGGATGCTGCATTAATAGCATGTGCTCCACTATCATGTGTCTATATGCATTTTGATTACGCACTGGCTTAGGTTGAGCAAATAATTCAAATTCAAAACCTTCGAATTCAAAATTCACCTTTATCGATTCAGTACCTTTAATTTTTTTCTTTTTTATGTTGAACCCTCCATAAGAACCATATAAAGATCTCATTTCCTGCTCAAAAACATCAAAGTTATATACTTCCATTACAATATCTAAGTCAGATTGAGGAGTATCAATTCTTATAGGGATTGTCCCGCAAAGAACGGGATTATATAAAGCTAAATCCTCCATTATGTTTAGGCTATTCAAAACATCATATATTTTTTGTTGCTTGTCATTGCCCGATTGTAAATATGTAATAGATGTAAACATAGAAGTCTCTCCTTCATTTAACATAATAATCATCTCACTAAATTTGAGAAAACATTTAAATCATTGGTTTTTGTTCTAGGAATACCTTTATTTCAATATATTAAGCCGAACTAACTATATTTTTCAACTTTTCTCCTATACTGCAATACTATAAAAATAAAAAAGGAGGAATTATTATGAGCATTTTTAACATTCTTTTAACCATACACATACTATTTGGAACAATATGCTTAATCACTGGAATTGTAGCGATGGTTGCCAAAAAAAAGAAAGGAAAACATACCGAATGGGGCGAAATATATCATGCATCCTATGTTGTCATCACCCTTACGGCAATAATATTATCCATTATCAACTGGGATAAAATCGCATATTTATTTTATGTAGCAATCTTCTCTTATTCATTTGCAATTTATGGATACCTTGCACGAAAAAAACGTTGGAAAAATTGGCTCCATCACCACATTAGAGGCATGTTAGGTTCTTATATTGGTGCAGTCACCGCACTTTTAGTAAATGTCGGCATCCATATTCCCATTATAAATTTACTTCCGCCTATATGGTTTTGGTTTTTACCGACCTTAATTGGTATCCCCCTCGTAGCCAGTGTATCAAAAAAATATAAAAAGCGTAGTTGAAATTAATTACATTTTGATTACTTTCTGATTATTAGAATGAAAAATTATACTCTATGTATCACAAATGATATTATGAATGCTCGTCCTATGAATATTTAAAATAAAATGCCGCCCAGCAGGACGGCTCTTATTTTTACTTTACAAACGTAACATATTCACCAGAAACCCATTGATTTCCACCAACATTATACCAACCATCTTTATATCCAAACGATTGATATTTTTCACCTTGGTACACGTTTTTCACAATGCCGTAATTTGTTCCTGGGCCGGTACGAACACGCAATACATCCGCTATTATAGTAACTACACCTACACCATCGTTTGATGATTGTGAAGTTGCTGGTACATTTCCTCCCGTATAACGAATGTATGATGGATCGTTATAAATCCACTGATCGCCACCTAGATTTAACCAGCCATTTGATTGTCCAAATACTTTGTAGGACTCTCCTTTCCCTAATTGACGAATAACGCCATATCCAGTACCGGGTCCTTTTCGTAAATTTACATTACTACCGTTAATATAAGCAACCCCTACACTATCATTCGACATGGGAGGAGTTGCTACGTTTTGAGCACCTTTTCCAAAAGTATCCGTTCCATACCCTTTGTAGTTATATTGCAAATGCGGGCTATCCACAAATCCTTTCCAGTCACCGCCCCATTCAAAACCAATTTGTTTAGCATAACGAATTGCTGATGCCCACGGTTCTTTATTATAGCCATTCCAATCTTCTGTACCATTCGACTGAATTGGAACAAAATCTAATGCCTGTCCTACTAAGTGATATGATCGCATCGTTTGTGATGCTCCTTTACGAACATATTCACGTTGTTGCTCGACCGTACGGATTGTTTCATAAATTAATACTTCAATTCCATTGTCAATACAGTACTGATACCACTTAAAAGCTGCAGCTTTCGTATTATCCGCTAAGTTATTCAGATTATTTACATTTCTATTGTGGTATTTCAATATGCAACATCTCCTTTTCTATTATCATATGCAAAACTCGTCTCATGGGTTGTACATATACCTAGAACGATCCGAAGTACAAATACATAAGAAGCCAATTCATCTAAATAGATTTACATTTCTAGCTTCAAACTTTGTAAACTGAAATCGAAGCAATAAAAAAACCGCAACCCAGGTCTTCTAGTTGCGGTTTTTGGTATTTTCTTTTTATATGCAACATGCCATCTTGCATTATTAATCCTAATATATAGGTTGTGTAAATTTCCCCTTTATGAATAAAACTTCTTATTCATGACTTTTCAAATCCAATATGGAATGTAAACGATTCGGATAATTAGTAAACATCCCGTCGACTCCCCATGAAAGTAACTTTTTCATATCTTTTTCATTATTTACTGTAAATGGATGAACTTCTAATCCGTTTTTCTTTATTTTATTTACATAATCTGAATCAATATATTTGTAATTCATACCAAGACCTATGCAGTACGTTTTATACTTTTCTATCTCTAATTCTGTTAATTGAACTGCTTTTTTATAAGGTAATAATTGTACTAAAGATATATTACTATTTAAGCTATGAATCTTTTGCAGACTTTCTTCACTAAACG